>JAGHRU010000052.1 GCA_018066225.1 Candidatus Equimonas enterica | reverse complement strand
CGGTAGGTGCCAGTCACGGTGTGGAACTCGCGGCTCTCAACCTCGTATTCCACGGCATCGAAATGGCTGCTAACGAGGCTTACGCGCCCCGGGTCGCCGACGAGGATGACCTTGTCGGCCAAATACTGCGGGAGGACATGGAGGTGGAAGATACTGCCATCCTCGTTGATGATGAGTTCGGACGATGGTATAGGCATAGCGTAAAAGTATTAAGTAAGTACTGTTATAAAGATTTAAGTTCGGCCGCACGCATGTTTTTGGCCAAGGCTCGGAGCGTCTGCCTCATGGCGCGCAGGCGTTGCTCGGCCTCACGGATAGCGGTGGCCGTCGGCACATCAGGCGCGCTGGCATACTGCTGGCGAAGTGCAGCGAGTTGGCACTCCGCCTCACGACACGCCTGCTGCTCGGACAGCCACTGGGCGGCGATGCGGCGCGCCTGTGGGCTGCGGAAATCGCTGAGCGCGTGATAGACGGTGGCGTCGTTGATGACAAAAGTGGGGCGCGCTGCCTCGGGCGTACGCTGCAACACGGCAGCACGCTGCTGCATGAGCGCGGCAGCATCGAAACCCGGGGGCTGGGTGTCGGCGAGTCTGCGCAGCGCGGCACGCGAGAGCAACGCGGCATCGCTGAGGCTGCCCTCCTCGTAGAGCGCGAAAGACGCCTCAGGCACGAAATAGTAGATGCAGACCGTGTCGGCAGGCTGACGCCGATTGGTGACGAAGTAGCCCACAGCCGTCTGCTCGTCGATGGCGAAGACCTCGTCGCGAGACGCTGAAAGGAAAGGCTGCGGCAGCCGCTCGGGAGCGACAAAGGCACGCGTATCACGGTCGTAACGCGTGACATAGAGATCGAAATCAGCGCACAGCGTATCGGTGGCAGCAGCGAAATAGAGCGTCTGCCCCTCGGCATCGAGAAAAGGCGCAGCGATGGCCGTAAACGGCAGAGCGTCGAGGCCAGGCAACGGCTCGGGCTGTCCCCATGCCCCACCCTCGCGGTAGGCTACGCAGAGGCGGGGATGCGAGAGGCTGTCGGCGGCAGCGAAATAGGCTCTGTCGCCCAAGCCCGTGACAAAGGCCAGGGCACTGTCGGGCACCGCGACGGCACGACCCGTCACCGAGCGAGCGTAGCAGAAACGCCCAGCCTCGGGCGTCAGCGGCAAGTGGCTCAGCAAGTCGGCGCGCGGCACTACGAGGGAGTCGATGAAGACCACCTCCATCACGCCACCCACCTCCTGACGCGGCTGCGAAGGCGTGCGCTGGGCAGAGAGCGTGAGCAGGCAGAGAGAGAGCGTGAGCAGAGCAGAGAGATGCTTCGTCATGGGGGTAGAGGGGTTGGTAGTTGCGGTCTGATGCCTATCGCCCTTGGTAGGGGTCGGCAGGCATATCATGGGAAAGGTCGGGGTGGTCGTCGGGAGCAGGCTCCGGCTTGTCGGGCGTCACGGGCGGATCATCGGGCTTCACGACTGGGTCGTCGGGCGGCGTCACAGGCGGATTATCGGGCGTCACCTCCGAGTCGTCGTCGCTGTCGTCGGGCGGCGTGGGCGTGTCGCTGCCCGCATCGGGCAGACTGCCGTCCCATATCCACTGATAATCGACCACGGATTTGAGCCCCGCCACACCAAAATAGCGGGTCAAGAGGCCGCGCAGGATGATAGGCGCGTGGAAGTTGCCGGGGTTGTCGTAGAGATTGAGATAGCGGCGGAAGTTCTCTCCCTTGGTAGAGAGCTCCACAGGCAGGCACTCGGCAGGATCGGTGGTCTTGGTGGAAGCAGCGATGAGCATATTGGTGTTGGCAGCCGACTTGGGCTTGCCAAAGACAGCCTTGCTCATCGATGTGCCATCGACATAGCCCACGATGAAACCCGCCACCGTGACCTCCTTGTTGGCATCACGCCCCATAGCCAGTGCCTCTGGCACAAGGAGGTAGCCAGCGTCCCCTGTGGGCGTGTCGTCGTCGGCAGGCTCGCGCTGCTCCTTGGAGGGCTCGTCGTCGGTGATGTCCAGCCGCTCGCAGCCCGTAGCGAGCGCGAGGAAGCAGCAGAAGACGAGGACACGAAAAGACAGTGATTGCATAGGACAAGGAAAGACAAAGCGGGCAGCAAGAGGCACCGAAGCCCTCTCGCTGCCCGCAGGTATGGCTTAATAACTGCGTGCGATGAGCACACGACAAGTGGCAGGCTTGCCGCTCACCATATCGACGCCGAGGTTTTCTTGCGAATAGCCGTAGGGGACGCAGCGTATGGTGGCCTGCGTGTCGGCCTTGATCTTGGCTTCGGTCTCGGCGGTGCCGTCCCAAGGACAGAGATAGAAACCGCCCTGCTTGACACGCTCCTTAAACTCGGCATAGTCGTCACAAGAGAAGATGTTTTCGTCCAGTCGCCGCTTGGCCTTGTCATAAACGTTTTGCTGTATCTCCTCCAAGAGCGCGGGGATACGCTCCTCTATGCCCTCGAAAGGCACGGTCTCCTTCTCGAGCAAGTCGCGACGCATGAGCTCGATGGTGCCGTTCTCCAAGTCGCGGCCACCCATAGCCAGACGCACGGGCACACCTTTGAGCTCGTAGTCGGCAAACTTAAAGCCCGGACGTTTGTTGTCGGCGTTGTCGTATTTCACGCGTATGCCCTTGGCGCGAAGACGATCAGCCAACGCACCGAGCACCGTGTCGAACTTCTCGATTTCCTTTCCCTTGAAGATGGGCACGATGACCACCTGTATAGGCGCAAGGTGTGGCGGCAAGACGAGGCCATTGTCGTCGGAGTGGGTCATGATGAGCGCGCCCATGAGTCGGGTGCTGACGCCCCATGAAGTAGCCCAAGCGTACTCGGGCTTGTTCTCCTTATTGACGAACTGCACGCCAAAGGCCTTGCCGAAGTTCTGCCCGAGGAAGTGACTCGTGCCGCTCTGCAAGGCCTTGCCGTCCTGCATCATTGCCTCGATGGTGTAGGTATCGAGCGCACCTGCGAAACGCTCCGTCTCGCTCTTGACACCACGCACTACGGGGATGGCCAAGATATCCTTGGCGAAGTCGGCATAGACATTGAGCATCTGCTTGGCACGGGCTTCGGCCTCCTCACGCGTGGCGTGGGCGGTATGTCCCTCTTGCCAGAGGAACTCCGAGGTGCGGAGGAAGAGTCGGGTGCGCATCTCCCAGCGCATGACGTTGCACCACTGGTTGCAGAGCAAAGGCAGGTCGCGCCATGAGTGTATCCAGTTCTTGTAGGTGTTCCAAATCGTCGTCTCCGACGTGGGGCGGATGATGAGCTCCTCCTCCAACTTGGCTTCGGGATCGACGACAACACCATCGCCCTCAGGATTGGCTTTGAGGCGGTAGTGCGTCACCACGGCGCACTCCTTGGCGAAGCCTTCCACGTGCTCGGCTTCACGCGAGAGGAAAGATTTGGGGATGAGCATCGGGAAATAGACATTTTGCACCCCCGTAGCCTTGAAACGCTCGTCGAGCGTCTGCTGTATGCGTTCCCAGATAGCGTAGCCGTAGGGCTTAATCACCATACAGCCGCGCACGTCGGCCTGCTCGGCCAAGTCGGCCTTCACCACAAGCTCGTTGTACCAACGCGAATAATCGTCAGCACGCTTGGTGAGGTCTTTCAATTCGTTTGCCATATTTGCTATTGCTACTTTTTTAGTTTTTCTAATACCACCTGCAAAATTACAATAAAAAAGGGAGATGCAGCGCGCTGCGCACCCATTTTTTCTAAAAAAGCCTTGTCAATACCCGACAAAAGCAGTATTTTTGCAACTCTGTCCACCAGTACATACTGACTATGACCCCATTTCTCCACCATGTCGCCGCCGACCTGCTGCGCCGCTTCGGCACCGACCTCCGCCACCTCACCCTTGTCTGTCCGGGCAAGCGCCCAGCCCTCTTCATCGACCAGCACCTGCGCGCGCTGTGTCCCGGGGTGCGTCTGCCGCGCCACCGCAGCATAGACCGCCTCTTTCGCAGCCTGTCGGGGCTCACAATGGCCGAGCCCATAGAGACGGTGTGCCGCATCTACCACATCGCCCGCAGGCTGGACATCCCCGACTTGCAGCACTATACGCTCGACGAGTTCTTCGGCTGGGGCGAACAACTCCTGCAAGACTTCGACGAGATAGACAAATACATGGTCAATGCCGACATGCTGCTGAGCAACCTCGCCGACCTCAAAGCCCTCGAGCAGCGCGGCACGCTGAATGAGGAGCAGGTGGAGGTGCTCCGCAAGTTCTTCCAGGGCATCGACTTCGAGGGCGGCAAGGTGCAGAGCGAAATGCAAAGGCGCTACTTCGCCCTATGGCGCAACATGCTGCCCATATACAAGACGCTGCGCGAAGAACTGCAAGCCTCGGGGAAAGCCTATGAGGGCATGCTGGAACGCATCGTGGCAGAGAGCGACATCTGCTCCCCCGAGCAATCTACCTTCGTCGCCGTAGGCTTCAACCGCCTGCTGCCGACCGAGGAGCGGCTGATGCGCCAACTCGACGTCCAGACATGGTACTGGGACTACGACGCGACCTATCTGGACACCCCCGCAGGGGCGGCCATACGCAAGGGCATAGCCCTGCACGGAAGCGCGCTGCCGCCCGAGTGTTTCGCCAACGTGAGCAAGGAGAAATCGGTGGAGTATGTCGCCACGACGACCGACAGCAGCATAGCGCAGAGCGTGACGCCTTGGCTACGCGCCCACCGCACCACGCCCGAGGAGCGCACCGCCATCGTGCTCTGCGACGAGAGCCTGCTGCAAAATGTCATCGAGGCCATTCCCGAAGAGGTGGAGCGCGTCAATATCACCAAGGGTTTCCCCCTGTCGAGCACACTGGCCGCCACCTACATCGACCGCTATCTGCAAGGCGCAGAGGCACAAGGGCTGACCGCACCACGCGAGACGCTCACCGCCCTAAGCGACGCCCTCGTGGCAGAGCGCAGACGCTGGACGGACGAGGAGCACTACGACGCGACCGACTTTGACGACGTGCTGCAAAGCGAAGCCCTGGCACAGGCTGCCGAACTCATCGAAAGCCTGACGCGACTCACCGACCTGCGCACGGTCGAAGGCCATCCGCTGCTCGCCGTACAACCCGAGACGCTGCGCGCGCTAATCGGCCGCGTGGTGCGCAGCACGACCATTCCCTTTGAGGGCGAGCCCATAACGGGCATACAGATCATGGGTATGCTCGAAACGCGCAGTCTGGACTTCGACCAAGTGCTCATCCTCTCGGCCAGCGACGACCGTCTGCCAGCACCGCAGCGCAAGGGGTCGTTCATCCCGATGCTGCTACGGGAAGCCTACGGCCTACCGACCGCCCACACCCACGCCGAGACCTTCGCCTACTACTTCCACCGCCTCCTCAGCCGCGCTACGCACTGCCGTATGGTCTTCAACGCCAGCACGAGCAGCATGCGCCACGGCGAGATGTCGCGCTATCTGCGCCAGCTGCTCGTCACCGCCCCCTACCCCGTCCGCCACATCGCCCTCACCACGGCTTCCTACTACGCCGACGACCAAGCCTCGGCCATCGACAAGCCTGCCGACATCGCCGAGCGCATCAAGCGTATCTCCCCCTCCGACCTCAACACCTACCTCCGTTGCCCACTCGCTTTCTACTACAACAAGGTGTGCGGCCTGCGCCTGCCCGACGAAGAGAAAGAGACCATGCAGCCCAACACGCTGGGCACCATCTTCCACGCTATGGCGGAGCAGTTTTACAAGACGTTGTCGGGTGAAGCAGGCTTCCCCACAAGGGTGGAACGCGCCGACCTACTGGCCTTCACAGAGGGCGACGAGCAGCGACGCGAAGCCCGCTATCAGCAGTTGCTCGAAGCCGCAGTGGCGGAAGAACTGGCAGCGCGGCAAAACACGCTACGCCGGCAAATGCAGCGCCGCGCGACGCCACCCACAGCGGCCGAAATCGACACCGCGGTAGCCGCGTTGCGTCCCAATAGGCCCGATGCCATCACCCGCAGTCTGCTCTTCACCTTCCTAACCACGCTGCTCCGCTACGACGCCACACTGTGTCCCTTCACCTACAAAGCCGCGGAGGAAAACTACGCCATGGACTTCGACATCAGCGCCGCCGACGGCACCACACACCGCATTACCCTCTCGGGCATCGTGGACCGACTCGACATCGTACACGACGCGGGTGGCGACCTGCTGCGCATCGTCGATTACAAGACCGGCGGCAAGGTGGAGCAATTCAACGGCGACTTAACCTCGCTTTTCACCCCGAGCGACAAGCGTCCCCACTACATCCTGCAAACCTTCCTCTACGCACTCATGCTCCTACGCCGGGGCTGTCAGGGCGCAGCGGCGGCACGCATCGCTCCCGCGCTCTTCTTTGTGCACCACGCCAAAGCCCCCGACTTCTCGCCCTATATTGCCCTCAAACCTTCCCGCGAAAAGGCAACACCCATCACGGACTTTGCGCCCTATGCCGACGAGATGGAGGAAAAGACGCGCGCGCTCTTGGCCGAAATCATCGACACCACGCAGCCGTTTAAGCCGACGACGCTGACAAGCGCGTGCGCCAAATGCGAGTTTCACGCCCTCTGCAAGGGGCGCGAGCGATAGGTGCTTTCCGAGTTTCAGACCAAGGCTATGTGCTTTGGCAAGGAGCAAAATGCGACGGCGTCACGACGCGCTGCCCTCTTACACGATTTCGCGGCAGGAAACAGAAGAAAGACAACACACTGAAAATCTGACATATAACGCAAAAGTACACGCGACAGCAGCCGTCACGCTACGCCTCATCTGCCCAAAGCGTGCACACGCTCTGCCCAAGGCGTCGCAACTATCCGCGCTGGTAGTCGTCACGGTCTGCCCAGAGCGTGACAGTCACCTGCCCAGAGCGGTCTTCAAAATCCACATAAGCGCATAAACATGGCGGTGCACAGGCCTAAATGACCTCTGCACCGCCATGCTTTTGTGTCGGCAGCGAACCGACATTTCTGCCGCTCGCGGCGGCACGGCCATGCCCCTTAGAGATAGGGATTGGCACGCTGCTCCTCGCCGATGTACGACGGATCGCCATGGCCGGGCAGCACCCGCGTCTCGGGCGGAAGCACAAGCACTTTCTGCCGCAACTCCTCGTCGAGGTCGGGCGTACTACCGGGCAGGTCGGTGCGTCCGATGCTGTGGCGGAAGAGGCTATCGCCAGTGAAGATGACTTGCTCCTGCTCCGAGTAGTAGCAGACGCCGCCGGGCGTGTGACCGGGCGTGTGGATGACACGCAGCGTGTGCGTACCGAAGGTGACGGTGTCGCCCGCCTGCAACTGACGCGTCACGGGGACGAGATCGATAGGGAGCGACTTGTGCATGAAGAGCATGAGCTGCTCCTCGGCCTTCTCATAGGTCGCCACATCGGCGGCATGGAGCGTGACGCCAAGGCCATAGGCATCGGAGAGCACTTTCAGCCCGAAGACGTGGTCGAAATGGCCATGGGTGCAGAGCAGATGCACGGGACGCAACGCATGGTCACGCAGGTAGGAGAGCACACGCTGCTGCTCCTCGAGATAGTACGCACCGCAGTCGATGACGACGGCCTCGCGGGTCTCGTCGCTCACGACATAGCAGTTCTCTTGTATGAAATTGACGGTGAAAGTTTCGATGTGTAGCATAGGCAAGCAAAAGTAAGCGGCATCAGCGGCCTACGCCGAGGGCGACATAGACCACCTGCTTGGTGTCGAAAA
This sequence comes from Candidatus Equimonas enterica, assembly GCA_018066225.1. Lineage (GTDB taxonomy): Bacteria > Bacteroidota > Bacteroidia > Bacteroidales > Bacteroidaceae > Alloprevotella > Alloprevotella enterica. Next base: position 43,922 of record JAGHRU010000052.1, on the reverse strand, counting down.
AAGGAATGTCAGGGAAGAAGTCGGCAATGCGCCACTGCTCGGCGGCACGGCGGAAGGGCTGCAACTCGGCCTGCAAATCGCCACCCTTGAGACAGATGAGCCCGCCGGGCAACGCATTGCGCTGCTCACGCGCGATATTCTTCCTCACCAGTCGGGCAAGGTCGGGCAGCGGCATGACGCCACGACTCACCACGAAATCGTACTTATCCTTGTGCTCCACGACATTGCAGTGCGCAGTCGTGACATTGGCCAGGCCGATGCTCTCGGCCACAGCAGCGGCGACACGCACCTTCTTGCCGATGCTATCGATGAGGCAGAAGTGCACATCAGGAAAGAGGATAGCCAAAGGGATGCCGGGGAAGCCACCACCCGTACCGATGTCGAGCACGCAACTGCCAGCGCGAAAACGAATGGCCTTGGCGATGGCAAGGCTATGGAGCACATGGTGCGTGTAGAGATTGTCAATATCGCGGCGCGAGATGACATTGATCTTGGCGTTCCAGTCGCGATAGAGGCCGTCGAGGGCTGCCAACTGCGTCTGCTGCTCGGCAGAGAGGTCGGGGAAGTAGCGTAAGATGTCTTGCATAATGGGAGGGAATAATGGTCAGCCCTTGATTTGCCGCAGCAGGCTCAAGAGGCGGGAATTGTCGGCAGCACTGCCGATGGTGATGCGCAGGCAGTCGGCCAGCAAAGGGGAAGAAGGCCGATGCAACCTCACGCCCTGACTGCACAGCCACCGCCAGATGCGGTCGGCACTGCGCAGACGCACCAAGAAGAAATTGGTCTCACTCGGAAACACCTTATCGCAAAACGGCAACATCGCCATCGCTGCCATCATGCGGGCACGCTCCTCACGGATGACATTGACCCACTGCTCCACCTCCGTGCGACGCGAGAGCATACGCTCGGCTTCGTGAGCCGCCACCGCGCTGATGGGGTGCGGCAGACCCACCTGTCGCATGAGGCGCGTCACCTCGGGCACAGCAAAACTAATGCCAACGGTGAGTGCAGCAGCCGCCCAAGCACTGTTGAGCGCAGTGAGCACCACGAGGTTGGGATGGTGCGCCACCTCCTTGTAGAGGGACGGACGCGGCGAGAAGTCAGCATAAGACGCATCGAGCACCACGAGGCCGTCAAAGGCATCGGCGAGGCCCAGCACCACCTCGGCTCTGAGTGAGACACCAGAAGGACTGCCAGGGCTGCACAGGAAGATGAGTTTGGTCCTCTCGTCAGCCGCCGAGAGCAAAGCCTCGACACTCACCCCGAAGTCGTGCGCCACATCGAGCGGCACTTCGTGGCAAGCCACATCGGCCAAGGCAGCACGCTCACGGACGAGGTCGCGCGAGGGCGTGGTGGTGACGATGTTGTCCTCACGGGGCGAACAGAAGAGGCGCAGCAATATATCGACAGCCTCCGTCACGCCGTGATGCACCGCGATGCAGTCGGGACGCAGGCCACTCTGCCGCGACACGGCTTGACACAGCGCGGTGTCGGCAGCGTCGGGATAGCGGCTCAGCGGCGCGTTGAAGGGATTGACATTGCGGTCGAAGCGCAGGGGCTCGCTGTGCTGCTCGCGCTCTACTGCGGCGTCGAGGGCGCGGACGATGTTGGGGCGGAGGAGTCGGGAGATGTCGTACATGGCGCAGATTTTTTAGACTTGCCACGATGGCGGCCACCACGATGGGTGCGCTTGCGCGGCTGTGGGGTGTCGGCAGAAGCGGCATCGGCCGTAGCGGTCGAGGAAGTCGTCGGAGCGGCCGCAGCATCGGCGCGTTGGCTCTGGCGCGACTTACCACCGCGACCTCGGCCACGGCCACGTTGGTCTTTACCACGAGCGTGACGGCTGTCTTTGCCACGCCCACCACGGCCATGGTCTTCGCCCATTTCAGGCTCACGCAGACCGTCGGGCAAGGCGTTGCGCGGTATCTTGGCATCGAGCAGCCGCTCTATCTTGCCGAGAGCATACTGGTCTTTCTCCCCCACGAGCGTGACGGCACAGCCTGCCCGACCGGCACGCGCCGTGCGGCCGATGCGGTGCACATAGTCTTCGGGGTCGCGCGGGCAGTCGAAATTGACCACCATCGTGATGTCGTCAATGTCGATGCCACGGCTCACGATGTCGGTGGCGACGAGTATATCGACCTTGCGCTGCTTGAAGGCCAGCATGACTTCGTCGCGCTGACGCTGCTCGAGGTCGGAGTGCATCGCCTCGGCGTTGTAGCCACGCTGTCGCAGAGAGATGTTGAGTTCTTTGACTTTCTGCTTGGACGAAGCGAAGACGATGACACGCTCGGGCTTGCGCTTGGCAAACATCTCCTTGAGGATATAGGTCTTGTCGCCCTCGCGGCAGACATAGACGCTTTGGTCTATCTTCTCGGCAGGCTTGGAGACAGCGATGCGCACCTCGGCAGGATCGATCATCACCTCACGCGCCATCTTGGCAATCTCCTCGGGCATTGTGGCCGAGAAGAGTACGGTCTGACGCTCACGCGGCAAGGCCTTGATGATTGTCATGATGTCGTCGTAGAAACCCATATCGAGCATACGGTCAGCCTCGTCGAGGATGATGTGAGTCGTGCGCGAGAGGTCGAGATTGCCAAGTTGCATGTGGGTGATGAGACGTCCGGGGGTGGCGATGACAATGTCTGCCCCCTTGTCAAACGACCGCCGCTCCTGCTCGAAGCGGATGCCGTCGTTGCCGCCATAGACGGCCACGCCATTGATATTGGTGTAATAGGCAAAGCCTTGCAGCGCTTGGTCTATCTGCTGCGCCAATTCGCGCGTCGGCGCCATGATGAGACAATTGACAGCATCGGCAGGGTGCGACTCACGCTGCAAGAGAGAGAGCAGCGGCAGGAGATAGGCAGCGGTCTTGCCCGTGCCCGTCTGCGCTATGCCGATGAGGTCGCGCCCTTCGAGCAGCAAGGGGATGCACTGCTCCTGTATCGGCGTACAGGTCTCGAAGCGCATGTCCCAGAGGGCATCAAGCACTTCGTCGCTCAGAGGTAAATCGTAGAATGAAGTCATTGGGGTGTCTTGCGGTAGAAATAGAAAGCAATGCCTGCATAGAGGAGGTTGGGCATCCACACAGCGGGCATAGCGGGCCAGCCTGCATTGGTAGCAAAGGAGGCCGAAATGGTTTGAAACAGGATGTAAGAGAAAGTGAGTGCTAAGCCCACGCCGATGCTCGTGCCCATACCGCCCTTACGTTTCTCGGAGGAGAGAGAGACGCCGATGAGCGTAAGGATGAAAGCAGCGAAAGGCATGGCGAAACGCTTGTGATACTCCACCTCGAAGGTGCTAATGCCAGCAGCACCGCGCAGACGCTGGCGATCGATAAACTCGTCGAGTTCGCCGATGGTCATCGTCTCCTGCTGCCCATTGATGTAGAAAAAGTCAGAGGGCTGCATGAGGATGGTGGTGTCAAGCCGCTCGCCTGTGGTGATTTGCTCGCGCACCCCCTGCAACTGACGGATGCAATAGCGGTGGATGCGCCACGAATACTTGTGATTGGCCAGCGTGTCGTACTGTATGGTTTCAGCCGTAAGGTGGGAGACGAGTTTCTTGTTCTCAAACTTGTCGAGCGAAAAGCCCGAGCCGCTCTTGGTGACATTGTCGAAAGAAGAGATGTAGGCCACAACACCGGTATCGACCTGCATCTGCACGTTGTCAGCACGCGTAGTGACGAGTTTCTTCTTGATGTAGGTGTTCTCAAAATTGACACGCGCCACATTGCCATGAGGTATGACGAAGCCACCCAGCAAAAAGGAGAGCAACGCAATGATGGCGGCCGACACCATATAAGGACGCAGCAGCCGCTTGAAACTCATACCCGCAGCACGCATAGCGATAATCTCGGAGTTGCCCGCCATATTGGTGGTGATGAAGATGACGGCTATGAAGACGAAGAGCGGACTGAACAGGTTGGAGAAATAGGGAATGAAGTTAAAGTAGTAGTCCAGCCATATCTGCCTTGCCGTAGCCCCCGACTGCGTGAGTTTGTCTATCTTCTCATTGAAGTCGAAGACAATGGCAATGGTGATAATGATGAGGATAAGGAAGACGTAAGTCGTTAGGAACTTGCGGATGATGTAGCGGTCAATGCGCAAAGGCATATAGGGCTGCAACTTACGCCATAGGGGCAGCAAGCACTGGGTCAGATGGCGCACAGCACGACGCAAGCACCACTGCCAGTGGCAGCAGGCGCGGCGAAGACGCGGCGAAGACGATGGACAGCGGCGAAGACGATGGAGAACAGCACTTAACGACATGGCTACAAACGGCGAGAAAGTTCGGCGATGGCCTGCGATTTCCACTGGGCGAAATCGTCGGCCAAGATATGAGCGCGTGCCTCGCCCACGAGGCGAAGGTAGAACGCGAGATTGTGGATAGAAGCTATCTGCATGGCCAGTAGTTCCTTGGCCTTGAAGAGATGGTGGAGATAAGCCTTGGTGTAGGCCGTATCTACATAGCATGGGCTATCGGTGTCAATAGGCTCAAAGCAGTCGGCCCACTTGGCATTGCGCATGTTCATCACGCCATGAGCGGTGAAGAGCATAGCGTTGCGACCATTGCGCGTCGGCATGACGCAGTCAAACATATCCACACCACGCTCTATGGCTTCGAGGATATTGATGGGCGTACCTACCCCCATAAGGTAGCGCGGGCGATCGGCGGGCAACACACCATTGACCACCTCTATCATGTCATACATCACCTCGGCAGGTTCGCCGACGGCAAGTCCGCCAATGGCATAACCCTCGGCTTCGAGACTGGCAGCGAAGTCGGCACTCTCACGCCGCAAATCGGGATAGACACAGCCTTGTACGATGGGGAAAAGGGCTTGGTGGTAGCCGTACTTGTCGCTGGTGGCACTGAAACGCTCCACACAGCGGCGCAACCAGCCGTGGGTCAGGTCAAGGCTTCGGCGGGCATAGGCATAGTCGGCCGTGCCGGGCGGGCACTCGTCGAAGGCCATCATGATGTCAGCACCGATGGTACGCTCGATGTCCATCACGCCCTCAGGAGTGAAGAAATGCTTGCTGCCATCGATGTGGCTGCGAAACTCACAGCCCGCTTCAGAGAGACGACGTATGCCCGTGAGCGAGAACACCTGAAAGCCGCCACTATCGGTCAGCATAGGGCGCGTGAAGCCGTTGAAGCGGTGCAAGCCTCCGGCGCGCGCCAAGACATCAAGCCCCGGACGGAGATAGAGATGATAGGTGTTGCCAAGGATGATTTGCGCCTTGACATCGTCCAAAAGTTCGCGCTGGTGTACCCCCTTCACGCTACCGAGCGTACCGACAGGCATGAAGATCGGCGTCTGTATGGTGCCGTGGTCGGTGATGATATGGCCAGCACGCGCAGCACTACCTGCATCGGTGTGGTCGAGGGTGAAGAGACGGTCGCTACCAGTGCGCCAAGTGGGACGAAGCGTGAGAGACATTGTCGGGAAAGAAGATAAAGTGAATAGACAAGAGGACACTGCGCACTACACGCCGAAGCCCAAGACACGGCCGCGCCCACCCTGCTCCAAGGGGTTGCCGAGCAGACGCAGAATATCCTCGGGCTTTAAGCGCAGCGCATACTCTGGAAGTTGTCCGTGCTCAGCAGCGTCTTTGGCTATGCGACGCACCACACGGGCAATTTGTGCTTTGAGGCCGCGCACCCCTTCCTCATTGGTGTATTGCTTTACGATGGTCTCAATGGCCGAGGGCGAGAACTTGACAGGCGCGCCAAAGTCGAGAGCCCCAAGTTCAGCAGGGATGAGGTGGCGTCGCGCTATCTCGCGTTTCTCCTCCAAGTTGTAGCCATCGACACGGATGAGTTCCATGCGGTCGAGCAAAGCCGGTGGAATCGTGTTGATATTATTGGTAGTAGCGATGAAGAACACCTGCGAGAGGTCGTAATCGAAGTCGAGATAGTTGTCGTGAAACGCATTGTTCTGCTCCGGATCGAGAACCTCGAGCAACGCACTCTGGGGATCGCCGTGGTGCATATTGGCCGTCACCTTGTCTATCTCATCAAGGATGAAAACAGGATTGTCGGTACCCGCTTTGACCATACTCTTCATAATGCGTCCCATCATAGCCCCGACATAAGTACGACGATGGCCTCTGATTTCAGCCTCATCATGAAGACCGCCCAAAGAGATGCGGACATACTTACGCCCCAATGCCTCGGCGATACTCTTGCCAAGGCTGGTCTTGCCCACACCGGGCGCACCATAGAGGCAGAGAATGGGACTCTTGCGGCTGTCGATGCGAAACTGCATCATGGCCAAATGCTCCAAGATGCGCTCCTTGACGGGTTGCATGCCGTAGTGGTCGCGCCCCAAGATGCGACGTGCCCGCTTCTGGCTCAACTTGTCTGCACTGGCCTTGCCCCACGGCAGGGTGACGATGGTCTGAGCATAGCCAAGTTCAACCCCATAGTCGGGCATCTGCTGATTCATTGTAGAGAGACGACGCAGCGTACGCTCGAAGATGTCGCGTACAGCGAGGGGAAGTTGCAACTTCGCAGCCGTAGCGCGCAACTGGTCTATTTCGGTAGCACTGCTCTCATACTCGCCGAGTTCTTCGCGGATAGTCTTAATCTGCTGATGCAGGAAATACTCACGCTGTTGCTGATCAAGGTCTTCATGCGTCTTGCGCTGTATCTGTTTGCGCAACTGCCCATACTGGCACTCGCGATTGATGATAGACAGCAAGTCGTAAGCGCGGTCGATAAGGCGCGCGTCACAGAGCAAACGGTAGCGATCGCCAAGCGAGACAAAGGTCGTAGTAGAGAGGAAATTGACGAGATAAATGGCGTTTTTGATGTTCTTCACCACAAAGGAGGCCGGATCGGACTGCGCAATGTTGAGTTTGAACATATTGAGCGCCTGCTCACGGATAGTGTCGGAAAGCGCCTTAAACTCGGCATTATCTTCGTCGGGCAACTCCTCTTCGAGACGCGTAATGTCGGCTTTATAAAACGGTGTGTCGCTCACAATGCTATTGACACGGCAACGCCCGAAAGACTGCAACATGACGGTGCGCGAGTCACCGGGCAAATCGATGATACGCGCCACACGAGCCAGCACACCGATGTCGTAGATATCTAAACCATCGGCTTCACTATCGGCACCGCCACCACGCTGAGCGTGGTCCTTCTGACTAACGACACAGAAATAGCCATCCGTGCGTTGCACCTCACGCAACAAGCGAGAGGCCGCTTTGGAAGCAATGCGAACGGGACAAATAACACCAGGAAACAACATCACGTCGCTCACAGGCAACAGAGGCACTACGCCGTCCTCACCTTGCGTGAAAAGGTCGGCAATGTTCGTGCCCTCAAAGTCAGCAATGAAGGAGAATACGTTAAGAGGATTTTCTTCTTTACTCATCAGGGTAGATTAGCGGTGCGCACGCCATAGGCATACGCCCCAAAAGGATAAGGACGCAGCAGCAGCACGACACCGCAATGCCGTGCTGCCAACTGCGGAAAATGAAGTCTTATTTCTTGATATTGGGCTCTTCCAGACCATAGTGGTGGCGAGCGTCGTCTATCTTCAAGTACAGGCCAAGGACAAGGGCCACCACACCGAGGCTGGCAAAGACAAGCATCGGCGTCGTATAGTTGTACTTCAAGGGATCATCAACACCAGGGTTGCTGGAACGCAATACACCACCGATAATCATCGGGAAGGCGTAGAGGCCGATATTTTGTATCCAGAAGATGAGCGCGTAAGCAGAGCCGAGCACCTTGCCATCGATGAGCTTGGGGACGCTGGGCCACAAAGCAGCAGGCACGAGGCTGAAACTGATGCCGAGCAGGATGATGGCAGCAAAAGCAATAACCACGCTCTGCGTAGCAGGCAGTACCAGAGCGAAAACCAAGTGGCAGCAAATCATGAGCAGCGCACCAAACATGAGCATCGTTGCACCCTTACCTTTGCGGTCGAGGAAGTTACCCAAAACAGGCGTAATGGCAGCAGCACCAAGCGGGAAGACGAAGAACACGCGACCTGCCTCCTCTGCCGTAAAGCCGAGGGTGCATTGGAGCATGTTGATGGCACACTTCTGGAAGGGGAAGATGGCACTATAATAGGTCACGCAAAGGAGGCTAACAATCCAGAAGGCCTTACTGCTGAGGATGAGGCCGATATCGCTAATCTTGAAGGGCTCGTCCTTTTCTTCTTCTACACCTTGTGCGTCGAGTCGCTTGTCCATAAAGCCATAAGCGATGAAACTGATAAGGCCAATGCAGAGCAGAATGACGCTGACACAAACAGGACGGCTCACGCTGATAGGCTCGATAGCAGCAATGGCAGGAGCGCCAAGCATCACGGCAGCGACGCCGCAACGGGCAATGGCCATTTCCACACCCATAGCAAGCGCCATTTCCTTGCCTTGGAACCACTTGACGATGCCTCGGCTCACAGTGATACCAGCCATCTCGCAGCCGCAGCCAAACACCATAAAGCCGATAGCTGCAAGCTTGGCACTGCCGGGCATACCATTGACGAAGGGAGTGATGTTCCACCAAGCGTCGGCCAAATTGAGATTGTTGTCAAAGAAAGCTTGTGCTCCACTGCCGATGAAGGATCCGCTGACAGCGTAGAGCTTGATTGCGCCGCCGAGCAACATTACAGCACCAGACAGAATTGCGGTAAAGCGCACACCCATCTTATCGAGTATAATACCCGCAAAGATGAGGAAGAATACAAAGACATTGAGGAAGGTCTCACTGCCTGCAAAGCGTCCGTAGGCCACAGGATCCCAGTTGTAAGGGGCTTTGGCAAGATGCTCCTGCAAAGGCGAGAGAATATCGACAAAGATGTAACCGAAGAACATGGCTCCGGCGAGGAGCACGAGGGCAGTCCAGCGCATGGCTGCGCTGTCACTGAGTTTCTTTTGGAGCGTTTCCATAAAGTGATATTAGGGTTTTTGTTGATTATTTGCGGTTGATATTTTTCTCCAAGAAGCGGAAGAAGGTACGTTGCCACAGGATGCCATTCTGCGGTTTAAGCACCCAGTGATTTTCGTCGGGGAAAAGCAGCAGTTGCGCATCGATGCCACGCATTCTGGCAGCATTGAAGGCAGACTCTGCCTGCGTATATTCTATACGGAAGTCTTTTTGCCCATGAATGCAGAGGATGGGGGTATCCCATTTATCTACAAAGAGATGCGGCGACTCCTCGAAGAGCTGCTGACGCTTGCCGTCTGCGTTCTTATACCAAGGTGCTTTGCCCATATCCCAGTTGGCAAACCACATTTCCTCCGTCTCCATATACTGCTGCTGCGTATTGAAGATGCCATCGTGAGCGATAAAGGCTTTGAAGCGCTTGTCGTGATGACCTGCAAGCCAATAGATGCTAAACCCGCCAAAGGAAGCACCGACAGCGCCGAGGCGATCTGTATCAACCCAAGGCTCTCGGCAGACATCGTCGATGGCAGAAAGGTAGTCACGCATACACTGCCCTGTGTAGTCGCCACTGATGGCTTCGAGCCATTCCGTGCCGAAGCCGGGCAAGCCACGGCGGTTGGGGGCTACGATGACATAGCCGTTGGCTGCCATCATCTGGAAGTTCCAACGGAAAGACCAGAACTGACTCACAGGTGACTGAGGCCCACCCTCGCAATAGAGGAGTGTGGGATATTTCTTCGCAGGATCGAAATGCGGCGGCAGGATAACCCAGCAGAGCATATCCTTGCCATCGGTGGTCTTGACCCAGCGTTCCTGCACCTCGCCAAAGGTAAGTTGGTCGTAGAAAGCCTCGTTTTCGCACGTCAATTGCTCAACATTGGCAAGAGTTGTTCCCTTGACTTTCTTATTAGTAGCGACGAAATAGACTTCGTCGGCAGCACTCATAGAATGACGCTTGGTGACGAGTTGTTTGCCATCGGCAGTGATGCCCTCTATCGCGTAGTCGGCCACATCGTCGGTCAAAGCACGATGACGACCTTGGAGATCGGTGACATAGACTTGGGTACGGGCGTGCCAAACGCCAGTAAAATAGAGGTTGCGGCTATCGGGTGCCCAAACGAACTCATTGACATCGCTCTCAAACTGCTCCGTCACATAAGTCTTGCTGCCCGTGCGAAGGTCATAGACACAGAGACGAGCGCGGTCACTCTCGTAGCCGTCACGCGCCATACTGCTCCACGCTACATAGCGACCATCGGGCGAGAAGGCAGGATTCTTGTCGTAACCCATATTGCAGTCTTCACGCTGCTTATTGACCGCTTGCGCTTCGAGCGACACCGTGGGCTCCACCTCGGGCTGTTGCCAGCCTTCGGGCTTGCAGAGGTTACGCGTAGTGCCGCTGGCCAAGTCATAGAGGAAGATGTCGGAGTCGGTGCTGATGGCATTGTCACGTCCCACTTTCTTGCGGCAGGTGTAGGCGAGTTGCTTGCTATCGGGCGACCAGCAGAACTGTTCGTGACCACCGAATGGCAACATCGGGCTTTCGTAAGGCTCACCCTCGAGAATGTCTTTGCTCTGCGTAATAGCATTGCCATCAAAGCGCGCAACAAAAGGATGCGGAATGGCCTTGACATAGGTGTCCCAATGCTTATACATCAAGTCATTGATGACCATACCGCTTGCCAAGGGAAGGTCTTCGTCGTTGGGAGCGATGGATGTCGTTGTGGGCACTTCCTTGACAAGCAACACCTTGGTGTCGTCTGGCGAGAAAAGATAGTCGATGACATCGTCAGCCTCGTGAGAAATCTGGCGACGGCCTGTGCCATCAGCGTTCATCTCCCAAAGTTGCGACGAGCCGCTCTCGGAGGACAAGAAGACCACCTTCTGGCCATTCTTAATCCACGCTGGTGTGCTCTCACTCTGTGTGGAGGTGGTGAGCATCGTGCTGCGGCGCGAGGCTACGTCAAGGGCGTAGAGCACCGTGTGTGACTTGTTGAGTTCTACACTATAATAACTGACGGCATAAATCATGGTTTTACCGTCGGGACTAACGGCAACGCTGCCGATGCGTCCCATCGCCCACAAATCCTCGGGCGTCATGATGTCGCTCTGCGTTTGTGGCTTTTGCGGACCGATGAAGGTCTGCGCCGTAGCCGTGGTGATGGTAAGTGCCATAGCAGCAGCAATAAGGATGGATTTTATCATAATGATGACTTATTATCTATTGTTTATGATGACGAGGGGGTGTACGACGGCACTACTTGCGTTGTTGCTTCTCCTGCATTTGCTTCATACGCTCCTGCTGCTCTTGCAGGGCTTGCAGACGTGCTGCCAAGCCACGCGCCTTCTTGTTGGGGTTGCTCTTGTTGGCGCGGTAGTTCTCTTCGAGTCGGGCCAAAATCTTATCGTTGTCGGTCGTCGCACGCAGATACCACATAGTCAGTGCGGAGAAGAGCAAGGAGATAAAGTAGTAGTAGTTGAGGCCCGCGCTATAAGTATTGAACATAAAGAAGAACATCAGCGGCATGAGATACATCATCCACTGCATCATCTTCATCTGCTGCGCCTGCTCCGAAGACATCTGGTCACGCTGCTGGCGCATGGTCATCACGCTGTAAAGGATGTTGCTGGCGCAGAAGAGGAGACAGAAGAGGGAGAGGTGGTCGCCTATGCCCCAGATGTTCGTACCCCAGTTGATGACGTCGTCGTACGCACTGAGGTCGTCGGCCCAAAGGAAAGGCTGCTGACGAAGTTCGATGGCATTGGGGACGAAGTTGAACATCGCAATCCAGATAGGCATCTGTATGAGCATCGGCAAGCAACCGCCCATAGGACTCACGCCATAATCCGAGTAGAGCTGCATCGTCGCCTGCTGACGCTGCATCGCATCCTCTTGATTGGGATACTTCTTGCTGAGTTCATCGACTTTGGGTTTGAGCGCACGCATCTTGGCACTCGACATGAAACTCTTGCGGGTCGGCGCATAGACGATAACGCGCAGAAGGAGCGTGATGAGCAGCAGCACGAGCCACATAGGCAGGCCACAAATACGCGCAAAGAAGTCGAAGACATAGAGCGTAAAGAAGCGGTTGATCCACTTAAACAACGGCCAGCCAAGGTAAACCAACTCCTGCAAGTCGAGGTCGTGGTCGGCCGTGCGATAGTGCTCCATCGACTGCAAGAGGCGATAGTTGTTAGGCCCGAAATACCACTGGAAGTCCGTTGCTTGCTTGCCTGTAGCGTCGAAAGAGGCCTCAGCAGTAGCCGACAATTCTTTCAGATAGCCAGCCATCTGCTCCTTATTGAGTTGGCGGCTCGAGAGTTTCACGTCCGTAAGCGGCTCATCGGCAATGAGGACGCTGCTGAAATACTGGTTTTTGAAGGCAATCCAATCGACGCGCTCTTCCACCTTTTTGTCGAGGTCGTCACCTTGCTCTTTGAGGTGCTCGGCATCGTCAGCATTAGGCTTGTAGGTCAGCGTGGAATAGCGGTTTTCAAAGTCGTAGCCTTTCTCCTGCTGACGCAGGCGGTCCTGCCAGTTCACCGTAAAGGTAGAAGTCTTGGCAGAGAAGAGGTCCTTCATGCCCTCGGTGCTGACGCTCATATTGAGCATATAGTTGTCGGGCTGCAAGGTGTAGCGGATGACGATGGCCGCTCCCGTAGCCGCATCGGCCAGCCGCATCGTGACGCTGCTGTCGGTCTGCTCTTCGGGCGTGAAGTAGTAGTCCGCGGTGTTGATATTGGCCGTTTTCGTCTCAAAGAGGAAGTAAGCCTGCGCATCTTTCTCGTTGAGGAGGTTGAGCGTGGCTTGGTCTTTTCCTGCCTTAAAATCGGTGTAGTTCTTAAAGTTTGTGAGTGCCACCGTCGTCGGCATACCGCCTTTGGTGTTGATGGCGATGCTGACTTTGTCGTTGGCCAGCGTAATCGGCGTATTGACGCCTTGCTTGGCTGCGCCAAAAAGCCCCGTGGTGTCGTTCGCAGCGGCTGCCACAGTCTTCTGCTGCTGTGGCGCAGCGGCAGGGGCTTTCTTCTCTTGGGTGGTAGATGCGGACTTCACTTGCTCTGTCTTGACCGTGGCCTCCTCCTGCTGCTGATTTTGCCAATAGGAGAAGCCGAAGAGGACGAGGGCGATGAGTATCAGTCCTGTTACAGTATTTTTGTCCATATATAATTATATAAAGGTACTTGCGTAAAGATAGCGGCTACTTATTGATTGTAGCCTTTACGAAATCGAGGAAGAGGGGATGGGGTTGGAGCACTGTGCTGGAATACTCGGGGTGGAACTGCGTACCGATGTACCAGCGCATCTCGGGTATCTCGACGATTTCGACGAGGTCGCAATCGGGGTGGATGCCCACACACTGCATACCAGCCTTTTCGTAATCCGCCTTGTACTGGCTATTGAACTCATAGCGATGACGATGGCGTTCACGGATGGTGTCCTTGCCATAGATAGCGCGGACGCGGCTTCCCTCACGCAGATGACACTCGTAACCACCGAGGCGCATAGTGCCTCCCATGTTGGTAATGTTCTTTTGGTCCTCCATAATGTCGATGACATTGTGGGTGGTCTTAGCATCCATCTCGAGACTGTTGGCATCGGCATAGCCCAAGACATTGCGGCCGTACTCGATGACCATCATCTGCATGCCCAAGCAAATGCCAAAGGTCGGCACATCGTGCTCACGACACCACTCTACGGCGATAATCTTGCCCTCTATGCCACGCTGCCCAAAGCCCGGACAGATGACATAGCCATCCATACCGGCGAGCATTTCAGCCACATTGTCGCGGGTAATCTTTTCGGAGTTAATGAAGTGGCATTTCACCTTGCGGTCGTTGTAAGTACCCGCTTGCGAGAGGGCTTCCAAGATAGACTTGTAAGCGTCCTGCAAGTCATACTTGCCCACGAGGCCAATGTGGAGTTCTTCCACGGCCTTATGGCGACGGTCGATGAAGGCTTTCCATGGGCCGAGCTCGGGCGTCGGACCGACTTCCATGCCCATCTTCTGCAAGATGATGCGATCCAAGCCTTGCTCCTGCATCCCTATGGGGACTTCGTAGATAGTAGGCATATCGACGCTCTGCACCACGGCCTCGGGATCAACATTGCAGAAGTTGGCCACCTTACGGCGCAAGCCATCGCTGAGTTGGTGCTCTGTGCGCAAGACGAGGATGTCGGGCTGTATGCCCTCGCTCTGGAGCTCCTTGACGCTATGCTGCGTCGGCTTCGTCTTGAGTTCGCCTGCGGCTGAGAGGTAGGGCACATAGGTGAGGTGGATACACACGGCGCGCTTGCCGAGTTCCCATTTGAGTTGGCGAATGGCCTCAATGAAGGGCAGGCTCTCGATGTCGCCCACCGTGCCGCCTATCTCTGTAATGACAAAGTCATAGCCACCTTTCTTACCCAGGAAGAGCATATCGCGCTTTATCTCATCGGTGATGTGCGGAATGACCTGTATGGTACGGCCGAGATAGTCACCACGACGCTCTTTCTCGATGACGCTCTGGTAGATGCGGCCAGTGGTAAAGTTGTTGTAACGGGTCGTTTTGATGCCAGTGAAGCGTTCATAGTGCCCCAAGTCGAGGTCGGTCTCCTGTCCGTCGTCAGTGACGTAACATTCGCCATGCTCATAGGGATTGAGCGTACCGGGGTCAATGTTGATGTAAGGGTCAAACTTCTGAATGGTGATGTTGTACCCACGCGCTTGCAGCAACTTGGCGATACTGCTGGCAATGATGCCTTTGCCCAGTGAGGAGGCCACGCCTCCGGTCACAAAGATATACTTGGTGTCTGCCACGATATTGTAGATTTTGATTTGTCTTACAGGAGCAATGCGATAGCGGTGTCGCAGCCGATTGTTTTCGCGCGACACGCACTCTTTGCGCCGCAAAGTTACTAAAAAATTCTGGCTCTGCGCAAATAATCACGGATTTTTCGCCGCACCATCGCCATTCTTCTAAATAAAAGCATTACCTTTGCACGGTAAATTTCAAGTTAATCCCCTTACAAGTCCCTCCTATGGTCTGCCGTACTCTCCTCTGCACGCTGATGATTTGCTGCGCCTTGTGTGCCCAAGCCCAAGGCACGGCACCCCACACGGACACACCGCACGGAGCCACTGCCGACACCATCGTCACGCACTACGCCAGCGCGCTGGATAGCCTCGCCAGCGTCGCACGAGAGCGCACCTACGCCGACGACGGCACGTTCAGCAACCCCTACTACTATATGCTCTTCGGCGGCAGCCCACTTTTCACGCCCGACTTGACGCGCAGTTTTCACGCCGAGGGCAAACACCCGTCTGGACCTTTGGCCGCGCATGCCGAGCAAGTCGTCAGCCACTCTGGCCTCACGCTGCTCCATGCTTACAGCCACCGGCCAAGCACAGCCCGCTACATCGCTACGCCCGCGCAGCCGAAAGCCACAGCAAACGCCGAAAACCCGCTCCCCGAGAGCGAAGTCAGCGCACTCTACGAGCCTGTCCCGAGCATCGCGCCTGCGCTCATCGGCGATGACCAACCACTCAACCTCGTGGTGCACCGCCCCAACTTCTGGACACTGAAAACGAACCTCGCCATACAGTTTATGCAGACCTACGTCTCAGAGAACTGGTATAAGGGTGGTGAAAGCAACCTCTCACTACTGGCCAACCTCATCTTCGAGGCCAACTACGACAACAAGTCGCGGCTGACGTTTGACAACAAACTGGAAATGAAACTCGGCTTTCAGACTTCGCGTTCCGACTCCGAGCACAAACTCAAGACCAACACCGACCTGCTGCGTCTGACCAACAAAGTGGGCTACAAGGCGGTGAAGCACTGGTATTACACGGCTATGCTGCAAACGTGGACGCAGTTCTATCGCGGCTACAAGCCCAACGACCCTATGGTCTATTCCGACTTGGCTTCGCCGTTGGAGAGTGTGCTGTCGCTGGGTATGGACTACAAGGCAGAGCGCAAGCACTTCCAGCTCACGGCCACCATCTCGCCCTTGGCCGCTGACCTGAAATACTGCGACCGTCTCACGCTGTCCCCGTCGTTTGGCATCGCGTCGGGACATCATGCACGCTGGTCCATCGGTAGCAACATCACAGCCACCACGGCATGGACCATCACCCCCAACATCGCTTGGAACAGCCGCCTTTACTACTTCACCGACTACACCCGCACGCAGGTGGAATGGGAAAACACCATTACCATCAAGGCCAACCGTTATCTCTCCACCAAGCTCTTTCTCTATCCACGCTTCGACGACGGCGTGGCACGCATGGCCGACCATTCCTACTTCCAGTTCAACGAATACTTCTCACTCGGCCTTGACATCACGCTATAAAATACCGCTATGACATCTCTCTTAAAACCCTTACTTCTCATTGTACTCTGCCTCATAATGAATGCTTGCGTCACCGAGCACACCCCACTGCCCGCCGAGAGCGACATCGTGCACATCGGCGATGGCGTGCCGACATTCAGCGTCGTGCTGCACGACGGCAGCACCGTAAGCAGCCAAAGTCTGCAAGGCACACCTACGGTCTTGACTTTCTTTCACACCACTTGCAGCGACTGTCAGCGCGAACTGCCCATGCTGCAAAGCCTCTATGAGACCTACGCGCCCAGCGGCGTGCGCTTCGTCTGCATCGCCCGCGCAGAAGACGACGATGCCATCACGACCTACTGGCGCGAGAACGGCCTCACCCTACCCTTTGCCGCCCAAGCCGACCGCAGCATCTACGAGAAGTTTGCCAAAGCCTACATCCCGCGCGTTTATGTCATCAGCAAGGCGGGAATTATCACGGCGATGTTCACCGAAACCATCGATAAAGATGCACTTTGCTCGGCCATCGCGCAAACATTGTAAATTCATTGGTACATTTTTCGGCCACGCGCCAAGATTTGACGCTTTATTTGCCTTTTCGACAATCACTGAAATAGCACCTCCTGCCGCTCGGTAGGGGGTGTTTTTGTAGGCCGAAGCACAACGATGAGGCACGAGAAGGGCAAGCCGTTTTCACTGTAAGGGCAGACCGTGAAAACTGCAAGGGCAAGTCGCGCGCCCGGCAAGGGCAGAAAACATAGCCTCATAAGGGCAGACAAGCAGCAGCACGACGGCGCATGCCGCATCGCAGATGCGCACAACGCGATGAGCCACAGCCATTTAGCCCGACACGCCATTCTCGCTCTCTTTCTATGCTTTCGCAGGAAGATGGCCATCAAAACGCGAAATGCGGCCTTACGCCCACAATTGCAGATTTGTACAAATGTCGGTTTCGTCCCCACCAACACGCTGACGACGCCACACACATCGCCTTGCCGAACACAGAGATACAGGCGTAAAAAAACGTAGTTTTTACGGTTTTGTTTGCCCATCCCAAAAAGAATTATTAACTTTGCACGCGAATTAGGATTTTAGGCCGCCAAAGCAGAGTGAGCCACGACGCGCCCAAGTCACCAATTCATGACCCTATAAACTCAACATACAAGTAACGATGGAAATCAAAAATGCTTTTGCAGGAACCCTCGAGTCGGGCGACATCATGATCCAAATCTCCCCCGCAGAGAAGGCTGGACTGCAAATCAATCTGGCAAGCACCGTGGCTTACCAGTTCGGCGACCAGATCAAGGCCGTCATCACTGAGACTTTACAAGGACTTGGCATCAACGACGCTGTTATCGATGCCACCGACAAGGGCGCACTCGACTGCACCATCCGTGCACGTGTCACCGCCGCTGCTGTTCGTGCCACAGGCAAAGACGTATGGCAGTAAGCCCACATTCACTACAACCCTTCATCAAATCCCAAGAAAGACAATGAGACTCAGAAGAACAATGATGTTCGTGCCGGGCAACAACCCCGGCATGATGGCAGATGCCTTCATATATGGCCCCGACAGCATTATGCTTGACCTCGAAGACTCCGTGACCATGGCCGAGAAAGACGCCGCTCGTCTGCTCGTGCACAACGCACTGAAAACGATTGACTACGGCAAGACCGAAATGGTGGTGCGCGTCAATCCGCTTAACACGCCTTACGGCAAGAAGGATGTCGAAGCCGTCGTCAAGGCTGGCGTACACGTCATCCGTATGCCCAAGACCGAGACGGCACAGGAAGTCATCGAGCTGGAGCAAGAGATAGAGCGCGTGGAGAAGGAAATCGGCTGCCTCGGTCGCACCAAGATTATGGCCGCCATCGAGAGCACGCTCGGTATCATCAACGCTTACGCTATCGCCACGGCCAGCAAGCGCATGATGGGCATCGCCCTCGGCGCAGAAGACTACTGCGCCAACCTCAAAGCCCAGCGCACCAAGACGGGCGAGGAATTGCAACTGGCCCGCCAAACCATCGTATTGGCAGCTCGTGCCGCAGGCATCGACGCGCTCGACACGGTATTCTCCAACCTCAACGATATGGAGACCTTCCGCAACGAGGTGGAATACGTTAAGAAACTCGGCTTTGACGGTAAATCTATCATCAATCCCCGTCAGATAGAAATCATCAACGAGGTCTTCGCTCCTACGGAAAAGGAAATCGAAAAAGCACGCACCATCATCGCCGCCATCAAGGAGGCCGAAGCCAAGGGTAGCGGCGTCATCGCCGTGAAAGGCAAGATGGTCGATCGCCCCGTAGTGCTCCGCGCACAGCGCACCATCGAACTCGCAGTAGCATCAGGAATCTTAACCAAGGAGGAAGCATAACATGAAGAACAACAATATCAACCGCAACGTAAAAGTCGTCACCCTCGAAAAAGCCATCCGCAATACTGGCCTGAAAGACGGCATGACCATATCCTTTCACCACCATTTCCGTGGCGGCGACAAGGTACTCAACCTCGTGGTCGATAAACTCGCCGAAATGGGCTTTAAAAACCTGCATGTCGCAGCATCCAGCCTCTCCGATGTCCACGAGCCCCTCATCAAGCACATCGAAAACGGCGTCGTAACCCAACTCTCTACCTCTGGTCTGCGTGGTGAACTCGCGCGCCGCATCTCTCACGGCCTTATGGAGAAGCCCGTCATCTTCCGCAGCCACGGCTATCGCGGTACGGCCATCGCCACTGGTGAACTCCACATCGACGTCGCTTTCCTCGGCGCATCTTCCTGCGACCCCGCCGGCAACGCTTGCGGCTTCTCGCGCTCCGAAAACGCCAAGAGCATCTGCGGTAGCCTCGGCTACGCGCTTCCCGATGCCCGCTATGCCGACAAGGTAGTCATCCTCACCGACGACCTCGTGGCTTACCCCAATACGCCCAACGCCATCTCCGAGCACGATGTCGATTACGTCGTTGAGGTAGAGAGCGTCGGCGATAGCTCCAAGATTGCTTCTGGTGCCATCCGCGACACCAAGAACCCCCGCGACATTCTGCTCGCCAAGCAAGCCGCCAAGGTTATCCTTGCCAGCGGTTACTTCAAGGACGGTTTCAGCATCCAGACGGGTACTGGCGGCGCATCGCTCGCCGTGGTCAAGTACATCCGTGAACGCATGATACAAGACGGCATCAAGGCCAGCTTCGCCCTCGGTGGCATCACAGCCCACATGGTGAAGATGCACGAGGAAGGCCTCATCGACCGCCTCATCGACGTGCAGTCCTTCGATCGTGTTGCCGCAGAGTCGCTCATGCACGATCCTATGCACAAGGAGGTCAGCGCCAACGAATATGCCGCTGGTGACGAAACGGGCAGCGCCACGCACTACCTCGACATCGTCATCCTCTCCGCACTCGAAGTCGATGTCAATTTCAACGTAAACGTCCTCGTTGGTAGCGATGGCATCATCCGTGGCGCTATCGGTGGTCACCAAGACACGGCTGCCGACTCCGCTTTGAGCATCATCGTCTGCCCGCTTCTGCGCGGCCGTATCCCCTGCGTGGTCGATAAGGTTACCACCCTCATCACCCCGGGCAAGAGTGTCGATGTTGTCGTTACGGAATACGGCATCGGCGTCAATCCCAACCGCCCCGAACTGGCAGAGGCACTCAAAGCCGCTGGCCTCAACATCGTCAGCATGGAATACCTCCGCGACCGCGCCAAGAAGGTCATCGGCGAGGCAGCTCCCCTGCCTTTCGGCGACAAGGTGGTCGGCGTCGTGATGAACCGCGACGGCTCTGTACTCGATGAGATTAAGAACATCGTAGAAGACTAAATGCAAGCCTATGCACCGAGTGTAGGGCAGGTAGCGACGCGCGCCACCAGCCCTATGCTCGTGCCATAAGCCACGAGAGAGGAAGAAAATTCATGGTAACGCTACAACAGTTGCTGGAAAGCCGCGACGCCCGCCACGCCAAGCAAGTGCAGTTGCTCAGCGACAACCCCAGCAAGACGCTACTGGTACTGACCGTCATCATGCCCGGCAGCGACAAGCGCAACGCCCTCTCTCTGACCATAGCCACAGCCGCCGTAGAAGCACTCCGCAAGACATTTGGCACGTTCGCTCCTTTGGAGACCTACGATCTCGAAACAGGCTACGAAGCCTACCTGCTCACAGCATTGCCCGAAGACCTTGCCAAACGCCGCGCTACGGCTATCGAAGACACCCATCCGCTGGGACGACTCTTCGACATCGACGTGATACAGCGCACGACCATGACGCCGTTGTCACGCGAACAGGTGGGACGCCCACCACGCCGTTGCCTGCTCTGCGAGCGTGAAGCACGCTACTGTATGCGCGAGCGTGCCCACAAGCCGGCGCAACTCTTGGCTAAGATACAGCAAATCGTAGCAGACTACGCGCGTACCAATATAAAAGAGGTATATACGGCGGCAGCGACACCGCCAACAACCTCCTCCCATCAACCGACGACAGAGCAACAGCCGACGCAGCGACCTGCCCAGCAGGCCATCGCTCCCGAAGCGTGCGACATCGTCACTTTGCCGCTCTCCATCGCCCGCAACCGCGACCGCATCGACGCCTTCCTCGCCGACAACGGCTTGCGCTACGACGACCTCGACGCCTATACGGCTGTCGTCGCGCCCGATGGCACGATAGTTGCAGGCGCAGGCATCAGCGGTGATGTCATCAAGTGCGTCGCTGTCAGCGAGGCTGGACGCGGAGGCGGCTGGGCAGCAAAGCTCGTGTCGGAATTGATTTCCGAGGCTGCGAGTCAAGGCATCACCAATGTCAAGGTGTTCACCAAGCCCAGCAACCGCGACATCTTTGAGGGACTCGGCTTCAAAGTCATCGGTCAAGCCCCCGAAGCCATCGCTATGGAGCACGACCCGTCTGCGTTGAGAAGTTTCCGCACCTACCTGTCATCGCTTTCCCAAGCGGCAGGTACGGCCAGGCGGCGCGGCATCATCATCATGAATGCCAACCCGATGACGCGCGGCCACCTCTACCTGGTACAGGAAGCCGCCAAGCAGGTCGATCACCTCTTCGTTATGGTGGTGAGCGAAGACCGCTCCACTTTCACCACAGCAGAGCGTGAAGCCATCGTCCGCGATGCGCTGCGTGGCATGGACAAGGTCACGGTGTGCGCCACCCGCCATTACGCGGTGTCTGCCACGACATTCCCGACCTATTTTCTCAAAGACCTCACCCACGCCACCGACACCCAGATACGGCTGGATCTCGACATCTTCTGCCGCATCATCGCCCCGGGGCTCGGCATTACCACGCGCTTCGTCGGCAGCGAACCGACAGACGCACTCACCGCACGCTACAATGCGTTGATGCACGACCTCTTGCCTGAGCACGACATCAAGGTCTGCGAAGTGCCACGACTGACAGCGCAGGGACACGCTATCTCGGCCTCCACTTTGCGCGCTCATCTCAGCGCAGGCCATTGGGCCGATGCCCTATTGTTGGTTGTCCCCGAAGCCGTGCCCTATCTTCTCGCCTTGGCAGCCACAAACGCCTTAACGGCCGAACTCGACACCACGCCCAAGCCAGGGCTTGTCGATAAGCACGATGCTGGGGCGCACCAAGATATGGACTACCGCCTCATGGCAGCAAGCATCGCTGCACTGCGTCCACAGTTTGCCGCTATCGCCCAGATGGGGCTGTGCGACACTCTGCCTACGCACGCTGCCATTATCGCAGCAGGGCTTACAGCCGAAAAGGCTATGCTCTCCACCACTCACGGTGTCAATACCCACAAGGGAGCGATATTCTGCATGGGGCTTTGGCTCATCGCCGCAGCACATTTGGTGCACAAGCGTCAGGCCATTACGGCGACGGCGTTGAGCGACACCATCCGGCGACTCGCCGCAGACTTCCCCACCCGTGGCGGCGCAATAGCAATGGCACAAAGCGGCTACGCCACACTCTTCGACCAGTGGTTACCCGCCTTACGCCGCGACCGCTCCCCCCATCGCTTGCTGATGCGCATCATCGCTGTGCTCGACGATACGAATGTCATTCGCCGTGCAGGCTATGAAACAGCGCAACGCATCAAGCAAGAAGCACTCACCATAGCAGAAGAGACCGACATAGAGGGCACACTCGCCACCCTCAATGACGCGTACATCGGCCTCAACATCTCTCCCGGAGGTGCTGCCGACATGCTGGCTTTAACGCTGCTTGCCGACCATCTCCTTCCCTAAACGACAATTCATCTTAAAAACATTATATCAACCTTTCAATAACCAAGTATTATGGTAGAACTCATTCCCCATGGCGTCTATCTGCTTGATGGCAAAGACATCACGACAGAAGCCGCTGGACTTCCCACGCCCGACGAAGCGCGTGAAAACACCATCACCTACGGCATTCTCCGCAGCCACGATGTAGATAAGAGTGGCGGCAAGAAGATGCGCATCAAGTTTGATGCTATGATGTCGCACGACATTACTTACGTGGGCATCATCCAGACCGCGCGTGCCAGCGGCCTTGAGAAGTTCCCGCTGCCCTACGCTATGACGAACTGCCACAATTCCCTCTGCGCTGTTGGCGGTACCATCAACGAAGACGACCACGTCTTTGGTCTCTCCGCAGCCAAGAAGTATGGCGGTATCTATGTTCCCGCCAATCAGGCTGTCATCCACCAGTATGCCCGTGAAGCAATGGTGAAGTGCGGCAACATGATCCTCGGCTCCGACTCTCACACCCGCTATGGCTCACTCGGCAATATGGGCGTAGGCGAAGGCGGTGGTGAACTTGTCAAGCAACTGCTCTGCAACACTTGGGATATCAATGCCCCCGAAGTGGTGCTCGTATGGCTCGAAGGCGCGCCTCGCAAGGGCGTAGGTCCTCACGACGTGGCCATAAGCCTGTGTAAAGCCGTGTTCGAGAACAAGTTTGTCAACAACAAGGTGCTGGAATTTGCTGGCCCTGGCGTGAAGAACCTTCCCATCGATTTCCGCAACGGCATCGACATCATGACGACCGAGACCACTTGTCTCAGCTCCATCTGGGTCACCGACGAAGAGGTGAAGCATCACTACGACATCCACGGCCGCAGCGAGTGCTACAAGGAGCTCCGTCCCGGCAAGGTGGCCTACTACGACCGTATGATACGCATCGATCTCTCCAAGCAGGAGTGTATGATAGCCCTTCCTTTCCACCCCAGCAACGCTTGCACGATTCACGAGTTGCAGGCTAATCCTGAGAAGATTATGAAGGAGTTGCAAGCCGATGCCGTCAAGCGTTTCGGCGACAAGGTCAATGTAGATCTCGTCAGCAAGATTAAGAATGGCAAGGTCTATGCCGACCAAGGCATCATCGCTGGTTGCTCTGGCGGTACTTACGACAATCTCGCCGCAGCGGCTGCCATCATGCGTGGCAAGAGCATCGGCAACGAATACTTCACCTGCTCTGCCTATCCGCAGTCCACGCCCGTCTATCTCGCCACGACGCGTGCTGGCATCGCCAGCGAACTCCTTGAAGCAGGCGTTGTCATCAAGCCCGCATTCTGTGGTCCTTGCTTCGGCGCAGGCGATGTACCCGCCAACAACGGCCTCTCCATCCGCCACACCACCCGCAACTTCCCCAACCGCGAAGGCTCAAAGCCCGGTCAAGGCCAGCTCTCCATGGTAGCCTTGATGGACGCACGCTCCATCGCCGCTACGGCTGCCAACGGCGGTATGATTACTGCTGCTACCGACGTGGACTACAACGTGGACTTCAAGCCTTACGAGTATGACGCCAAGGTCTATGAGCGCCGCAACTTCCACGGCTTCGGCAAGGCCAACCCCAACGAAGAACTCCGCTATGGTCCTAACATCAAGGACTGGCCCACGATGTACCCCATGAGCGAGAACATGTTGCTCGAGCTCGCCGCTGTCATCCACGACGACGTGACGACGACCGACGAACTTATCCCTTCGGGCGAAACCTCCTCCTACCGTTCCAACCCGCTCAAGCTGTCGGAGTTTGCACTCTCTCGCCGTGTGCCTGAATACGTAGGCCGAAGCAAGCGCATCCAGAGCGATGACCTCGCTCGCCGTGCTGGCAATGTGCCCGCAGCCGTTGCCGCTGCGCTTGAAAAGGTCGGTGCTTGCGCTTGCAACACCAGCTTTGGTAGCCTCGTCTTCGCTCACCGTCCGGGTGACGGCTCTGCCCGTGAGCAGGCTGCTTCCTGCCAGAAGGTGCTCGGCGGCGACGCCAACATCTGCTACGAATACGCCACCAAGCGTTACCGCAGCAACTGCATCAACTGGGGTCTCGTGCCTTTCACCATTGACAAGGACGTGAAGTTTGACTACGAAGTCGGCGACTATGTCTATGTCCCCAGCATCCGTCAGGCCATTCTCGATGGCAAGGAAGAAATTGACGCCAAGGTTATCACCAAGGACGGTGTCAAGGACCTGCACCTCTATTTCCAGAACCTCACTGCCGCAGAGCGTGAAATTCTGACCGAGGGTTGCCTTATGAACTACTACAAGAGCAAGAAGTAAACTTTTCCACGTGGAGTCTCCTGTCCAAGCGGCAGGGGCTCCACTTCCCCATTAACCCAATAAACAAATCAACCAATACCGCAATGGAAAAAATCAAAATGACCACTCCCCTCGTGGAGATGGACGGGGACGAAATGACTCGCATCCTGTGGAAGATGATCAAGGACGAACTCATCCTTCCCTTTGTTGACCTGAAAAGCGAATACTACGACCTTGGTCTGGAATATCGCGACAAGACGGAAGACCGCGTGACCGTAGAGTCTGCCGAAGCCACCAAGAAGTATGGTGTAGCCGTTAAGTGCGCCACCATCACCCCCAACGTGCAGCGTATGTCGGAGTACAACCTGCATCAGATGTGGAAGTCGCCCAATGGCACCATCCGTGCTATGCTCGACGGTACCGTATTCCGCACCCCCATCACCATCGACAGCATCAAGCCCGTTGTACGCAACTGGCAGAAGCCTATCACCATTGCCCGTCACGCATACGGCGATGTCTATAAAGGCGTAGAAATCCGCGTACCCGGCGCAGGTCAGGCCAAGCTCGTCTTCACGGGTGAAGATGGCAAGGTAGAAGAGACCATCATCCACGACTTCAAGGGCGCAGGCGTCATCCAGGGCCAGCACAATACCGACAAGAGCATCCGCTCTTTCGCTCACAGCTGCTTCAAGTTCGCCCTCGACCAGAAGAAGGACCTCTGGTTCAGCACCAAGGACACCATTTCCAAGAAGTACGATGGCCAGTTCAAGGCTATCTTCGAGGAAGTGTTTGAGGAGTACAAGGAAGCCTTTGAGAAGGCTGGCATCATCTACTTCTACACCCTCATCGACGATGCCGTGGCTCGTGTTATCCGCGACAAGGGCGGCTTCATCTGGGCTTGTAAGAACTACGATGGCGACGTGATGTCCGACATGGTCAGCACCGCTTTCGGTAGCCTCGCCATGATGACCTCCGTGCTCGTAAGCCCCGAAGGCAACTACGAGTATGAGGCCGCTCACGGCACCGTGACCCGTCACTACTACAAGCACCTCGCAGGTGAAGAGACCAGCACCAACCCGATGGCTACCATCTTCGCATGGAGCGGCGCTTTCCGCAAGCGTGGTGAGAAGGACAACCTGCCCGAACTCCAGCGCTACGCTGACT
Organism: Candidatus Equimonas enterica; assembly: GCA_018066225.1. Classification (GTDB taxonomy): domain Bacteria; phylum Bacteroidota; class Bacteroidia; order Bacteroidales; family Bacteroidaceae; genus Alloprevotella; species Alloprevotella enterica. The sequence continues at coordinate 18,038 of JAGHRU010000052.1, read as the reverse complement.
GCCTCGAGGCTGCCTGCTTCGACACGCTCAACGAAGGCATCGTAACCAAGGACCTTGCTGGTATGATGGAAGGCGTAACGCCTCAGGTGAAGAACTCACTCGACTTCATCCGCGCTATCCGCGAGCGTCTCGAAAAGCGTCTCGCCAAGTAAGTCAAGCACAAGGGACTTACCCATAATAAAGCACAACCCGCCCGTAGCATCCCGCTACGTTGGCGGGTTGTTTTTTGCCTTGTGGTAAGCGACACAAACTGACAAGGGCAGACGGTGAAAACTGTCTGGGCAGAGCGTGAAAACTATCTGGGCAGACCGTTTCACCTATCTGCCCAGATTGTCATTAGCCCCTCGACACGAACCGCCACCTATGCCTATATGGCGACACACGCACACAGCACAAAAGCGAAATAATCTGCCTATTTTTTGCTCATGTTGAGGAATTTTCGTAAATTTGCGGGCACAAAATTAGTCAAACCCACACAGCCGAAAGAAAAATGAAAATCACCCGACTCCTGTGTTTCCTGCTGCTGATGGCCACAAGCCTCACAGCAGCCAAAGCCGACATTCTCCCTCAAGAAGCGGCCGCACGACGCGCCATGAACTACCTCTCTGGCCGAGGTGCACTGCGCCTGCCCGCAGCCCCCGATGCGACGCTGCTGACCTATGTGGCCACGCTTGGTCAGAGCGACACACAGCCTTCGTGCTATGTATTTTCCTGCCCCGAAGACGGCTACATCTTTGCCGCAGCCGACGACCGACAGCCCGCTGTGCTGGGCATCGTGAGTACGGGCGACTTCGACGCTGACAACCTGCCGCCTGCGCTGCGGCAATGGCTCGGCGAAGTGCGCGATTTGCGCGCCGCGCCACGCGCTGCGGAGAAGGCCGAAATAGCACCGTTGCTGGACGAAATCGTATGGACGCAAGACGCGCCTTTCAACAACCTCTGTCCGCGCTATCGCTATCAGGGCTACGACTACCCCACCTACGCGGGCTGTGCCGCCATCGCCGTGGCGCAAATCATGCGCTACCACAAGTACCCTGCACAGGGCACGGGCACCGTGGCCTACACCACCAGCACCTACGGCATCGATGTAAGCGATGACCTCGGTGCGCACACCTACGACTGGGCACACATCCTGCCCAACTACATCTACCAAGACTACGGCGCAGAGGAAGCGACGGCGGTAGCCACGCTGGTCTATGACGTGGCAGCAGCCATGCAGACTGACTTCACGCCCGCCAGCAGCAGCACGCAAGACTTCCGCGCTGCGCAAGCCTTGAAATACAACTTTGGCTACGACAAATCGCTGCGCCTCGAAGACCATGGCAACTACTCCTGCGAGGCGTGGGCCGATATGCTCTACGACGAACTCGCCGCTGGGCGTCCCGTCTATCTGAGCGGCTGCAATGCTGGCGGCGGCCACGCCTTCGTGGTCGATGGCTATCGCGGCGACGGACTGTTTCACATCAACTGGGGCTGGAACGGCACGGCCAATGGCGAATACCTCCTCACCGACCTCACGCCACGCTCACAAGGCATCGGCGGCAACGGTGGCGGATACGCCTTTATGCAAAACGCCATCGTGGGCATCCGTCCCGATGAGGGCGGCGCAGAGACACCGGCAATCCTTGCGTTGCACTACGAGCAGATATGGGCGCAGACCGACGAAGAAGGTGATGCCATCTACGCCGAAGTCACCAACCCTACGGCAACCGACTTCGACGGCTACATGGCGCTGCGCGTGAGAGACGGCGAGACGCTCGTCGTCGATCCCATGAACGCTGCGCTCAGGACGGCATGCAAGGCGGGCTATAGCGGCACACGCGCTTGGTCTATTGACCTTGGCGGTGGGCTCAACAAGGTAGGTCTCATCTTCGACATCGTCTATCGCGTAGAAGGCGATGAGCAGTGGCACCGTGCCGAAGGCCGCGACGGCTCGCCGTGTTGCCTTGTTTCCTACCGCGACACTGACGGCTTCCTTCGCGTCGGCATACCCACCGACAGCGTCTATCAGATGCGACTCGCCACACTCGCCCCCGAAGGAACGCTCACGCCGAGCGGACGCGGCAAGTTCACCGCCACCATAAAGGGTGACCCCAACCGCGAGTATTTCGCGCCGCTCTACCTGTTTATCTACGACGCCAAGGGCGAAAACCTGCTGCAATACTCCGACTACCAACTCTGCCTTGTGCCAAAGGGCGAGGACGCCACCTTCACCTTCGACTGCGCTCTCCCCGCAGCAGGCACTTACCTCTGCGCCGTGGCCTACGAATACTTGGGCTACTACTACGACTACACCCCTATGCCGCTTGGTGATGGCAGCGGCAGTTATGGCATCAAGGTGCAGATCGGCGAAGCCGGCGAAGGCGGGGAGATGCAAATCAGTCTGGCTGATGCCCCCCTTACCAACGCCTCCGACGCCATGTACTGCGACGACACGCTCACGCTCGAAGCACCAATTTACAACGCTGGCGACGCCGGCGAGGTGACGCTGACTGTGCAAATCGTCAATCCCAACCGCCTGAGCGAAATCTTCTTGGCGGCCGACGCAGTGAAAGCACATATAGATGCCGACGACACCTATACGCTGCGCGCCGACTTCGACCTCTCGCTGCTCGCGCCACGCGACTACGACTTGCTCATCCGCTACCAGACGAGCACGATGGTGCTGCCGCGCACCTTGACCTACATTCCCTTCACCGTGACCAGCGTTTCTGGCGTAAACGGCCTCACCACGACGGCAGAGCGTGCCACACGCTACGACCTCTGGGGACGACGCATAGGCTCGATGCAGCACGGCATCAGCCTTGACGGCACACGCAAAATACTCAACCAATAATCCATACAACGCATAACGCTATGAATTTGCTCTCAAAATGGCAATGCTTGATTGCCCTCTTCCTGTTTTCGCTCCCTATGGCAGCGCAAAATGAAGTGCTCACGCCGCCCGCAGGGCTTACCCAGCGCGACTACGTGATGACGGCCGTCTCGTATGGCGAAAAGGCTATTCGTCAAAATGTCAAGGTGATGTTTGACGGCCAGACCGCCTACCTCCAAGGCCTCTCGCCCACACTCCCCGAGGCTTGGGTCAAGGCCGAAATCGACGACTATTCCGCTACCTTCGACACACCGCAGTATTTAGGCACCCACACCGTAGGCTTCGACGCCGTACCGCAGTACCTCCTCGGCGCAGATACGGGCACGGGCGATGTGTCGGGGCTCACCATGAACTACGACCCCACTACCAAGGCTTTCTCGACTACGACGAGCAACTGGATACTCCTCACGCGCGACCCCTCGCAAGTGTCCTATATCTACGACTATCTGCTCAACGAAGTCTATATCCTCCCCGAGGCCATCGCTGGCGACGATCCGCTGGTGACACCGCCCACGGGTATGACCACCAAGACCTGCGAACTCCACGGCTATCAGTACGACGAAAAGCATGTGGCCAACATCCCGACGCACTACACCGTAGAGGTGGGCACCGTAGGCGATGAACTCTACGTGCGCGGCCTCGCGCTGGCTTGCCCCGATGGCTGGGTGCGTGCCAACGTCCAAGACGGCGTGGCTACGGTCGATGCCGTGCAATACCTCGGTAACTACAACGGCCTCTACGACCTCTATGCCTGCACCATCGACGAAGTCGGCGAGATAAAGCCGCTAACCTTCCGCTACGATGCGGCCACCAACACGCTCACCATGCCCGACGACGACACCTTCGTCATCAACTGCGGCTACGAGACGCCCATGCCTTTCGTCTATTTCACGGACGTCACCATCGCGCCTTACAGCCCGCAGTCGCCCGTCATGATCACCAGTGAGCCGCCCGCAGGTCTCGACCACCTGCGCTACACCCTGCGTGCCAGAGACTACGAGACGGACGCCGAGGTGGAGCAGTACGTGGAAGTCTGCTTCGACGGTGACGAGGTGTGGATGATGGGCTTGTCGGCCGACTTCTGCGACATCTGGGCCAAAGGGCAAAAGACGGGCAATGTCGTCGTCTTCCCTAAGAACCAGTTTCTCGGCCTCTACGGCGAAGAATATCCCATCTGGCTCGGCGGCGTGGATATCATCAGCGGCACCCCGCTATACAGCGACTTCATCCTCGTCTATGACCCTGCCACGGGCATCTTCACCGAGCCAGAAGAGATGAACTACCTCATCATCAATGCCAGCACCACGGAGGTCTATCACTTGGAACTCCTGCTGGGCGTTGTCATCTCGCCCGTAGGCAACACTGGCATCGCCCTGCCCACGCAGACCGACGCTGCACGCGAAGCCTACGACCTCTGGGGACGACGCTTTGCGCGTGAAGCCGCCAAGCAACCCGGACTGTATATCCAAGGCGGCAAGAAGTATCTTGTGAAGTAGGCTACCGCCTCACGGCAGCCCTATATAAGCATCTGCCCTCATCGTTTCACCTGTCTGCGCAGATAGGTAAAACGATGAGGGCAGATAGTTTTCCCGCTCCGCCCAGAGCGGAAAAAGCGCAAGGCTAAATGTCGAAAAGATAAGCCGCGCGAATGTATATCGTACTCATGGAAGAGCGCGAGAAAGCATCGCCCTTGGCCGCACCGAAGAGGTCGGAAAGGCCAAAATAGTAGCGGCCTTCGAGCAGGAAATGTCCTGTACCCGTGGAGTATTGCACCCCGAGACCACCCGTGATGCCGTAGTCGAACTTATGCTTCAAGGGCAGGTCATACTGCGCATAGCGGCCATTAAGGCGATCGGGATGCCCCGCTTCATCGAGCGTCCACACGCTGCTGCGGCTTTCGCTATCGCCCAGCGCAAAGCCGACTTGCGGCCCCAGCAACAGATAGCCCATAAAGCCCTGTTGCTCGCGTCCGAGCCCCAGATGCGCCAGCAGCGGCACCTGCAAGTAGTGGATGTGGCGGCTGTAAGTATCGGGCAGGGGCACGTTGGCACTGCTCATGCAGTGCTCCGTCCAGCCCATCACGCCATAGTTGAACTCGGCTTGTAGGGCACATATCAGCGAGAAGTACTTCTCGCAAGTGTAGCGCACAGTGAGGCCGCCGTAAGGTGCGGTGTGGTAAGACTGCACGACGCTGGGCGAAAACGACACCTTGCTCAACGCCACGCCAACCCCACCGCCAAGCGACAACTGACTGCGGGGTTCACCAATTTGCGCAAGGCAAGAGAGCGGGAAGGCTATCGTAAGCAGGAGTAGGAAACGACGCATAGAAGATAAGCGTTGGAGGTCGGTCAAATTCTGGATATTTTGTCGATAGAGCGATCTGTCTTGTAGTGCAACATCCACATACAGGTATTGACGAAGCCACAGCCTGCCGATGGACGCGCAAAGCGGAAGTCGGTCTGCAACTGCGCTACCGCTGGTGTCTTGCTGCCCCAAAACGTAGCACCACCTTCGGCGATGCCCACGAGGGCATAGAGTCCGAAGTCATAGCCCAAGAGGAAAAGGCGCGGCGTCATGTCAGTAGGCACACTGCCAAAGGCGATTTTGTAGTCGGCTTCGAGGTTGCGCGTGCACACGTCGTAAGTGTTGTAGAAGGACGGCGTGAGGATGTAGGTGTTGGCCTCGTGGAGCACTGCCGCGTTGCGCGCTGCTTCGCCCCCCCATTCGGGATAGCCCAGTAGCGCGATGTTGTCTGCGCTGTGGGCTGTGCGATAGAGGCGGACACGCTCGGCAAGCGCACGCATCACCTCCACCTCACTGGCGTCGGGGATAATCAGATTGGGCACACCTGCTCGGACGACCTGCTGCAACTCAGCAGTGGTGAAACTCTGCGGCAGGGTGGCCACCGCATAGCCCTGCTGCCGCATCTCTGCACTCAGCGCATCGGTGAAGTCACGCTCCGAAGCCTCGGCGGTCTGCACCACAATGATTTGCCCCGATTTGCCGAAGTTCTTGGCCACAAGATCCACAGCGGCTTGCGAGCGGAAGGTCTCGGGCGCGTTGAGGGCTACCAAGAAGGGATTGCTGGTAATCTGGGATATGCGCGAGGAGAACGGCACGGCCGTGGGCAAGGTAGCGCGCGTAGCGAAAGCCGAAACGCTCTCAAAATGAGACGGATAGACTGGCGCTATCAGCAGGTCGGGGTGCGTGGCCGACACGCGCTCCAAGATAGGCGCAATGTCGGTGCGTGGCGTACCCTCGTCGTAGGCATTGACGCAGACATTGATGCCGCGCTGCTTGACCACATCCACCGCCATTAAGAAGCCACGGTAGAACTCCACGCTGCGACTCCCCTCCACGCCCTTTGCGCCGAAAGGCAGAACGACGCTCACACGCACGGTAGGCTGCGCAGGCTGCGTCAGCGCAGCACGCGCCACACAGACCGCCTCGGAGAAAACTCCGAAGCCCAATAGTACAACCAAGACAAGACGGGATAGAAATAGGTGCTTCATAGGATAACAAACATGATTTGCCGCCGCAAAGTTACCGCTATCTCCGTAATTTGCCAAATTTCAGGCCAAAAAAGCGACAATGCTTGGCACTTTCGCGGGAATTTTGTAACTTTGCGCGCAAATTTTGTATAGCACATCATTATGAATATATCCTACAAATGGCTGAAAGAGTACGTCGATTTCGACCTCACAGCCCAAGAAGTAGCCGATGCCCTCACCTCTATCGGCTTGGAGGTGGACGGCATAGAGGAAGTACAAACCATACGCGGCGGGCTCAAAGGCCTTGTAGTGGGTCATGTTCTCACCTGCGAGCCGCATCCCGACAGCGACCACATGCACATCACGACCGTGGACTTCGCCGACGGCAATGATCCGACCCAAATCGTCTGCGGTGCGCCCAATGTGGCCGCTGGACAGAAAGTCATCGTGGCCACCCTCGGCACGACGCTTTACGACGGCGACAAGGAGTTTTGCATCAAGCGCTCCAAGCTGCGCGGCGTAGTCTCCAACGGCATGATATGCGCTGAGGACGAAATCGGCGTCGGCACCTCCCACGATGGCATCATGGTGCTGCCCGAAGACACGCCCACAGGTATGCCCGCAGCACAATACTTTGGCCTCGAAAGCGACTACCTCATCGAAGTAGATATCACCCCCAACCGCGCCGATGCCTGCTCCCACTATGGTGTGGCACGCGACCTCTACGCCTACCTCACCGCGCGTGACATCAAAACTGCGCTGCATCGCCCCAGCACAGAGGACTTCAAGGTAGATAACCACGACCTGCCCGTCGATGTCGTGGTAGAAAACCAGGAGGCGTGTCCGCGCTATCTGGCCGTCACCGTCAAAGGCTGCCACGTCGCTCCTTCGCCCAAGTGGCTGCAAGACCGACTCAACGCCATAGGTCTGCGCCCCATCAACAATATCGTCGATATTACCAACTACATCATGATGGCTTACGGCCAGCCCTTGCACTGCTTTGACGCTGCTATGGTCAAAGGCGGCAAGGTGGTCGTCAAGACCATGGCAGAGGGCACTCCTTTCGTCACCCACGACGGTGTGGAGCACAAACTCTCCGACCACGATCTCGTCATCTGCAATGCCGAGGAGCCGATGTGCATCGCTGGCGTGCTCGGCGGCAAGGGTAGCGGCACCTACGACACCACAACCGACATTCTCTTTGAGAGCGCATATTTCCACCCGACATGGGTGCGCAAGTCGGCACGTCGCCATGGTCTTTCCACCGATGCCTCTTTCCGCTTCGAGCGCGGCATAGACCCCGACGGCCAGCGCTACGCTTTGCAGCAAGCCGCTATGCTGGCCAAGACTTTGGCAGGCGGCACTATCGCGATGGACATAGCCGAAGTGAGCGTCAGCGACGCTGCACTGCCCAAGCACTTTGAGGTCACGCTCGACTACCAATATGCCGACGAGCTCATCGGCAAGCACCTCGCGCCAGAAACCATCAAGGGCATCTGTCGTTCCTTGGAGATGGAGATCACAGCAGAGACGGCCAAAGGACTTACGCTCCGCGTACCAGCCTATCGCGTCGATGTGCAACGTCCGTGCGACGTTGTCGAAGACATCCTGCGCATCTACGGCTACAACAATGTAGAAATCCCCACCACCCTCACCTCCACGCTTACCATCAAAGGCGATGCCGACCGCAGCAATAAGTTGCAAAACCTCGTAAGTGAGCAACTCGTCGGTGGCGGTTTCCACGAGATACTCTGCAACTCTCTCACGCGCGAAAGTTACTACACGGAGTCAGACCTACGCTCCCGAGCACTTGGTACGCCTGCTCAATCCGCTTAGCGGCGAACTCTCGGTGATGCGCCAGACCTTGCTCTTCGGCGGCCTCGAAAGCATCGCGCGCAATGTCAAGCGTAAGGCTGGCAACCTCCACCTCTTCGAGTTTGGCGGCTGCTACCGCTACGATGCCTCCCGCCGCGCTACCGACCTCACGGAGGAGGCCGCCCAGCATGGCGACAAACGCGTCTTGGCCTGCTACAGCGAGGCTACGCACCTCAGCCTTTGGGTGACGGGAAAACGCGTGGAAAGCAACTGGGCTCACCCCGACGAGGGCACCAACTTCTACGAACTCAAAGCCCACGTACAAAACATCCTGCGCCGTCTGGGCATCAACACCCAGCAGTTCATCACCACTGACGGCGATAACGATCTGATGAGCCGCAGCCTCATGATGACCGACCGTAGCGGTAAGAAGATGCTGGAACTGGGCATCGTGAAAAAGAACATAGCCGCAACTTTCGGCATAGAGCAGGAAGTGTATTTCGCCGACTTCGACTGGACAGCACTGATGCGCCGCCTCAGCCGCAAGGATGTGTCGTACAAGGAGCTCAGCAAGTACCCCTTCGTGCGCCGCGACTTGGCACTCTTGGTCGATAAGTCCGTGACCTTCCAGCAAATCCGCGACATCGCCGAGAAGACGGAGCGCAAACTCCTGCGCGACGTCGTGCTCTTCGACGTATATGAAGGCAAGCATCTGCCAGAGGGCAAGAAGAGCTACGCCGTCAAGTTCACCTTGCAGGATGAGAACAAGACGATGAACGACAAGCAGACCGACGCCATCATGCAGAAGATACTCGCAGCCCTTGTCAAAAACCTTGGCGCAGAGCAGCGTTAGACCTTCTGCGTCACGGCGAGGCATACCACGGCGCAGCCAAGCAACCCTCCACCACAGCATCTATTAACAACCTATCCATAATCAACAAACTCAAAACACAATACCCATGGGAAGAGCATTTGAATACCGCAAAGCCGCCAAGTTGAAGCGTTGGGGGCACATGGCCAAGACCTTCACGCGTCTGGGCAAGCAGATAGCCATCGCCGTTAAGGCTGGTGGCCCCGATCCCGACATGAACCCCTCGCTGCGTAGCATCATCGCTGTCTGCAAGCGCGAGAACATGCCGAAGGACAACATCGACCGCGCCATCAAGAATGCACAAGGCAAGGATCAGAGCAGTTATGAAACACGCACATACGAGGGCTATGGTCCTCACGGCATCGCCATCTTCGTCGATACCCTCACCGACAATCCCACCCGTACCGTGGGCGATGTGCGCAGCGTGTTCAATAAGTTCAGCGGCAACATGGGCACCTCGGGTAGCCTTGCTTTCCTCTTCGACCACAAGTGCGTCTTTACTTTCAAGAAGCCTGCCGACCTCGATATGGACGAGTTCATCCTCGAAGTCATCGACCTCGGCGTAGAAGACGAGTATGAGGAAGACGCGGAAGAAGGTACGCTGACCATCTATGGCGACCCCAAGAGTTACAGCGAGATACAGAAGTTCCTCGAAGAGAAAGGCTACGAGGATGTCGGCGGTGAGTTCACCTACATCCCCAACGACCTCAAGGAAGTCACTGCCGAGCAGCGTGAGACCATCGACAAGATGGTGGAGCGTCTCGAAGACTTCGACGACGTGCAGACGGTATATACCAACATGGCTCCCGAGGCCTAATCGGTGCACAGCGCACACGCAGACATAGGAACTATGGCATCTATAGCCTCACAGCGACGCCTACGGCTATAGTCGCCATAGTTTCTTGTTTTCACCCGCTCACCACCAAGTATTCTCACCATGATCTATCAGACACAAGGCACTTGCTCGCAGCAGATTGACATCGAGGGTCGTGACGGCCGCATCACCGCCCTGCAATTTTATGGCGGTTGCCATGGCAACCTGCAAGGCATTGCTCGGCTCGTCATCGGCATGCCCTACGACGAGGTCATCGCTCGGCTCGAAGGCATCCGCTGCGGTGGTAAACCCACATCGTGTCCCGACCAGTTAGCGCAGGCTGTCCGCCTGCTCAAGCAGCAAGATGAACAAAGATCTTAATCCACGTATAGAGGAGGCCGTGCACCTCTTCCACGAAGGCTACAACTGCGCCCAGAGCGTTGTCGCCGCTTTTGCCGACCTCTACGGCATGGAGCGCGACCTTGCCTTGCGCGCCGCGTCCTCATTTGGTGGCGGCATAGGGCGCATGCGGCTCACCTGCGGTGCGGCCTGCGGTCTGTTTATGCTCGTCGGGCTTGCAACGGGTGCTACCGACGGTGCCAATCGTGAGGGCAAATCGCACAACTATGCGCTCGTGCAGCAGATGGCCGAGCAGTTTCGCGCTGCGGCTGGTAGCCTGACCTGCGCCGAACTCCTCGCGCTGCGCGCCGACGCCAAGCACGACGACCCGCAAGCCGCACCGCGCACCGAAGCCTACTATCGCGGCCGTCCCTGCGAATATATGGTGCGCCTTGCTGCCACGCTCTTTGCCAACTATCTGACCGACCACCCTGCTGCCGTTGCCGCCAAGGCGCATGACGCATAGCCCATCGACGCCGACGTGAAGGCTTCGACAGCGGCAGACATGGTCATCCACACAAAAACGACAAAACTTCACCCTATGAAAAAATCCTTTTGGTCACGCCTGTGGCACTACTTCTGTGCCTTTGGCACTTGGCTGATGTTCACATTGCTCGCAACGCAATGCTACATCGGCATTGGCAATTTCTGTCTCAACCTGCAAGCGGGCTTACCGTTCTTCGTCTCCGCATTTCTCCTTGGCGCGGCCACTGGCTGGTGGTTACGCCGCAAGTGCCTGCACATTCAGGCCTCCTCTGAGCAGGAGGAGGAGGCGACGAAAGACAGCAAGTATTTCTGGCTGAAATTCGCGCTTTGGCTTATCCTCATTCCTGTGATTTACGCCTTCTTCAGGTGTGGCTCAGACTATGCCTTGATAGACCAAGCCATCACATGGAGGCTTCTGACAAGCAGGGCACTATCTTGCTTGGCCTATATATTGATAGGCTGCTCCCTCTTCTGCCTTGTTCTAATGGTCGTTTTTTGGTGGCAGCGAAAGGAATTTGAGCAGGGTATGCGCAAAAGTGGGCTTTCCCTGCTGGCAGCAGTCGGCACGCTGATGGGTAGCGGCACGCTCGCCTGGGGCAGTTGCTGCGTAGAGGCTGGTCAGATGCTGCCGATGTCGGCATGGATGAGCAGCCAATGGGACAGCATCCTGGATAGTTGCCGTATCTTGCTTATCATCGCCGTCCTCATCGGTATAGCCCAAATCGTTAAGTTCTTCATGTCACGGTCGAAGCAGTCCGACGGCGAATAATCCCGCCCCTGCCCAATGCCCCGCAAAGCGACTCCGGGCAGAGCGTTAAAACAATCTGCGCAGACCGTGAGAACGACTTGGGCAGACCGTTAAAACTATCCGGGCAGATCGTATCTGCCCTCACCCATTCGTTACAAAAGTCACATGCGCATCCTCCTACTCGGCGATTACAGCAATGTCCACGCCACCCTTGCCAAAGGGCTTCGCACGCTGGGACATAAGGTCACCGTGGCCAGCGATGGCGACGGCTGGAAAGGCTATGCCCGCGACATCGACCTACGGCGTGAGGGACTGGGAGCGCGACACAGCGCACGCTATCTTGGCAAACTCGTCAAAGCGATGGCAAAGATGCGTGGCTACGATGTGGTGCAACTCATCAACCCGCTTTTCCTCACCCTTCGTCCCGAGCGCATCATGCCCTTCTACCGCTACCTGCGCCGCCACAACGGCCGCGTAGTGATGGGGGCTTTCGGCATGGACTACTATTGGGTGAAGGCCTGTCTTGACTTCACGACTTTCCGATACAGCGACTTCAACATCGGCCATGCGTACCGCCAGTGTGCGCAAAACGACAGCGAAATCGCCGAGTGGTACAACGGTCCCAAGGGCATCTTGACCCAGCGCATCGCCGCCGATGTCGATGCCATCGTGGCAGGGCTCTACGAGTACGACGTGGCCTACCGCCGCGTCTTCCCCGAGAAGTTGCACTTCATCCCCTTCCCCATCGACCTCGGCACGGCAGAGCACATCCACCGTAGCGCGGCAGAGCAGCAACGCTGCGTGCGCTTCTTCATCGGCATACAGCGCAGCCGCTCCGAGTACAAGGGCACAGACATCATGCTGCGCGCCCTGGAGCGTGTCAAGTGCCGCTACCCCGAAGCGTGCGAAGTGGTCAGGGTGGAGAACGTCCCCTTTGCCCAATACAAGCAGTTGCTGTGCAGCAGCGATGTCCTGCTCGACCAACTGTACAGTTACACCCCCGCCATGAATGCCCTGCAAGCCATGGCGCAAGGCCTCGTCGTCGTAGGTGGCGGTGAGCCCGAAAACTACGACATACTGGGCTGTCACGACCTGCGCCCCATCATCAATGTCCTGCCGAGCGAAGACGATGTCTATCAGCGGCTATGCCACCTCGTGGAGCACCGCGACACACTGCCGCACCTCTCTGCCGATAGCATTGCCTACGTGCGCCGCTATCACGACCACCTCGCCATCGCCCAGCAATACCTCGACCTATGGCAATCGCTATGACCCCTATTCAACCTCTCCTCGATGCCCTCGGCATCACGGCACTCAACGCCATGCAACGTGCGGCCTACGCCACAGCAAGCGCAGGCACAAGCCTCGCGCTGCTCTCTCCAACAGGCAGCGGCAAGACCTTGGCCTACCTACTACCCGCCATCAGCCGCATGACAGGCACGCAGATGGCAGAACTGGTGGTGGTGCAGCCCTCACGCGAACTTGCTGTGCAGAGCGAAGAAGTCTTGCGTCGCTGCAAGACACCGCTACGCAGTCAGTGCCTCTACGGTGGCCGTCCCACGATGGAGGAACACCGCCGGCTGCGTGAGGTGTGTCCCCATGCTGTCTTTGCCACTCCCGGACGACTGCTCGACCATCTCGACAAGGGCAACCTACGCGCCGAGACCTGCCGTCTGCTCGTCGTGGACGAATATGACAAATGCCTCGAACTGGGGTTTCGCGACGAGATGGCACGCATCGCCACGGCCTATGCCGCCGTGCCGCAGGTCATGCTGACCTCTGCCACCAACGCCCAGGACGCGACGGCGTGGTTGCAGGGGTTCCGCGCTGTGCGACGCGCCGATGCGCCGCTCACGACCCTCGATTTCCTTACGGCCAACACACCAGCAGAGCAACAGGTACGCGCCCACCGCGTGCCCTCACCCGAGAAGGACAAACTATCGACGCTCACGCACCTGCTCTCCCACATCGATGCGCACGCACAGCACAACGTCCAGAGCATCGTCTTCGTCAGCCATCGCACTGCCGCAGAGCGCGTAGGTGCTTACCTGCAAACCCACAAGTTTGCCGCCTCCGTCTATCACGGCGGCATGGCGCAGGAGCAGCGTGAACGCGCCCTCTACCTCTTTCGCGCTGGCGCACGCAGCGTGCTCGTCAGCACCGACCTCGCCTCGCGTGGGCTCGACATCCCCGCCGTAGGTGCCGTCATCCACTACCATCTCCCGCTTGATGAGGCCGCACGCATCCACCGCAGCGGACGCACCGCACGCTGGGACCAAACAGGCGATGTCTATTACATCGTAGGCCCAGAAGAAGACTGGCCAGAGGATTTGACCCACGACACCATCGACCCCGCACAGACTCCCGTCCGTCCGAGCCGCCCTGCCATGGCGGTCATCTACATCGGACGCGGCAAGCGCGACAAGATTTCACGCGGCGACATCGTCGGCTTCCTCTGCAAGACAGGTGGCCTGCGGGGCGATGACATCGGACGCATTGACCTATGGGAACACCACGCCTGCGTCGCCGTACGCCACGATGCTTGCCGCGCCCTCCTCCTGCGCGTAGCAGGTGAGAAGATAAAGGGGCAGAAGACCCTCATCGAGCCACTACGCCACGGCTAACCCCATACCCACATTTCTTTCGCTATGGACATCACCCTCTCCGACCACACCTTGCAAGCCGCCGCCAGCGAGAGCATGGACGCTTTCGCTGTCACGGTTGTCGAAGCCATTGCTGCCGCAGCAGGTGGCGAGCTCAACGCCGAAGCCATGCAACGACTCAGCGCAGAGCAAATCACCCTCTGGGCTTACTTCATCATGCGCGACGAACTCATGGACGGCGGCTTCGTGCAACTCATCCACAACGGCTACGGCCCCTTTTTCTTTCTCAATCCCTTTGCCAAGGCCATGCGCCTATGGGGACTGAAAGATCTCTCCAAACTCATCTACGACGCACGCGCCCTCTATGAGCGGCACGGCGCAGCCATAGAGCAGCCTTGCAGCGACGAGGAGTTTATGGCACTCTTTGAGCAATACCCAGAGTTTGACGACCTCGACGACCAGTTTGTGGAGGAAGAAGAGAACTACACGGCACGCATCGCCTGCTATCTGGACGAGCACCTCGCCGACTTCGTCACCGTCACGGCCTAATCACCCCTATCCATTCCACTTTATGGCCAAGAAGAACACAGCCCTCACCGCATCGCGTATCAACATCAAGAACCGACGCGCCGAGCACGACTACCTCATCATCGACACCTACACCGCAGGCATCGTGCTCACGGGCACGGAAATCAAGAGCATCCGCACGGGCAAAGCCAGCCTCGTCGATACCTTCTGCTACATCCGCGAAGGCGAGGTGTGGGTCAAAAACATGTATATCGCCGAGTATTTCTACGGCACCTACAACAATCACGCCGTGCGCCGCGACCGCAAACTACTGCTCAACCGTGCCGAGATACGCGCGCTGGGACGCGACACCCTCAACCCGGGCTTCACCATCGTTCCCCTCCATCTGTTTATTGACGAGAACGGCCGCGCTAAACTCAAGATTGGGCTCTGCCGCGGCAAGAAGGAGTACGACAAGCGCCAGACGCTCAAAGAGAAGCAAGACCGCCGCGAGATGGATCGCATCTACAAGGCAGTGAAAGCACGTTAGCACACCTTGCATTCCCTCCCACCTGCTCCGATGAATCAGCAACTCACCGCACTCTACGCACGATACTGGCAAGGATTTATCACCAACGAATACCTCCCCCTCCTTGACACACCCCATGCCGCTGCTTTTCCTTTCTTGATAAAGGCGACACAGCACTACATCCATGCTCCACGGAAAATTATGATTTGCGGTCAGGAAACGCAAGGTTGGGGCGGCATAGATGGCACTATTCTTGCGCCCGAAGTGGCAACGGTAGAAATAATACAAGGCATCTACGATGGCTTCGTAAACCATAGGAAGAAAGACGGCACCATCTTGAAGCCCGGCTACAATTCGCCCTATTGGAACTTCAATGGGCGCATCATGAGCAGCAACCCCACCGCAGGCTTCGTCTTCCAAAACATCGTCAAGGTAGGCAAAGCGTATGAGGCAGGTTGCGACGACACGATAGACGCGCTCTCCCATCAGCATTTCCCCGTTTTTCTTGCCGAACTACGCATCTTGCAGCCCGACTTGATTATTTTTCTCACAGGCCCCAACTATGATTGGCGTATTCGGACTGTAATGGGCAATTTTCAGAAAGAACGACTTGCAAACTCCCCGCTCTGTTTCGACCGCCTCACCTTCGACACTTCCGCATTTCCCCCAGCCCTTCGCCTCAACCACCCGGGCTATCTGCAAAGAAATGGCAAATACGCGGAAATGATAGCGCAGGTCAATGCCTACATCAAGCAGCACCTGTATGCCTGACTTGATATTGCTGCCTCATAAATTTGCTCGCTGCGGCGCAGCGCACCAGAGACGACAAGCAGCGAGCCCCGCGCCTTCTTGCCACGCCGCGGCAGCCACCGCTCAGAGAAGAACGCCTTGCACTGGAAGTTGCGGTCAAATTCATCGGCCAACTCCACGCGCAGGTCGGCGATGATGGCCTTTTTCAGTGAATTTGCGTTCATTTCTTCATTTTTTCGTTATTTTACTTGTTCGGTTGAGAATATAGTGCTACTTTTGCGGGTGAGAAAGTCGTTCCATTTAGCGTGCAGGGATATTACCCTAACAGCGGTGGTATGGCTTTCTTGCTTTTTATAGTTCTTTGATAGAATAAGGATACTCCTTGCACACTTCTGTCGTACCTCTCACTTCGCATTTGAGTTGAAGTGTTTTTGTTACAATATGACCATTTATATTTACATCGCGCTGGAAAATATACTTTGAATATCTAATGACGTGCCTGCGTTCTTTTGCAGGTGTCATGTGTTCAGGTACAATGGCCTCAAATTCTCCATTATCAACTATGTGCATGATGTTGTCGATATCAAGAGCAACAGACAGCATGTATGGTCATTCGATGTGTTGTATAACATTTTTGCGGTCATTGTTACCCCAGTATGCTTCGCCTGTGACAAAACGTGTACTTCGTGCATGAACAGGTGATAATTGCTGCGCTTTCATATCGCGTACAGCCTGATTTTTTATTTGGTTGAGTGCATAGCGTGTGATATTTGAGCACGCTTGACACTCGATGCGGTTTGGGTCGTATGCGGCGAAATTCATCCTTTTGTCACAGTTTCCACACCCCTTGGGCAGATACGCGGAAATGATAGCGCAGGTTGATGCCTACATTAAGTAGCACCTGTATGCCAAGACTTGATATGAGGCTCGCAGAAGCGGTAACCACCGATGAGAGAAGAACACCTTGCGCTGGAAGGTCAGCGATGATGGCTGTTTCAGTGAATTGGCGTTCATTTCTGCATTATTTCACTTCTTTGCTTTGTCAGTTGGGAATATAGTGCTACTTTTGCAGTGTGGCATTCGGATTAACCTTAAGAGACCGTTTGCCATTCCTTTTTTATATATTTGCATTTGACGAACTATTATGACTACAAATCAGAAATATATAAACGCTGTTTTCAATTTCGATGCAGAAACATTCAAGACTCTACTCAACACTGAGCCTTTCGATGAGTCGTTGCTCCAGGACATCAAATTCTCAGAAGAAGTTCCATGCCCTATTTATTGGATGACCCAATGCTGGGAAATAATATTCGCGCATCCAGAGGCGTGGAAAGAGGATTGCAGACAAATTATCGAAGAAAATAAGCAGCGTAACCTTGAAATCAAAAGACTGTTTGAAGAGAAACTTAATGTTGTCTTCAAGCCTATTGATTTTTATAACACAGATTTTTGGTTTTACAGAAACGAAAGAGATGACACCTCTGAAGATGTATTTTTGTTTGAGACCAAAGAAAATTTGATAGCCAAAGGTTATCGAGAAATTGATCTTGACCTCTTTGTTGCTGTACATAAATTCGATTTTGAAGAAACAGAGAGACTCCTTAAACTTGGAGCTAACCCTTCATGTGAGATTGCCGAAGAAGGAAGTTTCTGTTATGACCGAATTGGATCTGAATGTGACTTCCTTGGCACTGGATTGCAGGGTATATATATCCATAGAGATCAATGTGACCCATTTGAAGACAACGCAAGAGACTTGATTGACCTTGTTGGTTGGGCGGCTCATAAAAGTATGTATTCACTTTTATTAAAATACGACACAAGCGAAGATGGCTAAAGATTGTTTATCTATCATTCAACAAAAAAGCGAGGCTTATGAGCATTTGCTCACAAGCCTCGCACTGTAAGTTGGCGGCGACCTACTCTCCCACATTGCGGTGCAGTACCATCGGCGCGCTTGGGCTTTACTTCTCTGTCCGGGATGGGAAGAGGTGGAACCCCAAGGCTAAAGCCACCTGAATATGTCTCTGACAGCCATCTCCGGCAATTCCGGACAATCCGGATGCTCCGGGACACCTGACTATTCTGGAAAGAGAAGAAGGAGGAGCGATTTTCTTTCTGCTTGCCAACTCACTCCAGCGTATATG
>JAGHRU010000079.1 GCA_018066225.1 Candidatus Equimonas enterica | reverse complement strand
CGCCAAGGCGGACAACACTACCATGAGCAGGATGCCGAGGATGTCTTCCAGAATAAGCACACTGAGCACTTCGCCCGCAAACTTCTTGCTACGCAGGCCAAGGTCGTCGAAAGCCTTGTAGATGATGGTGGTGCTCGACATGGCCAGCATACCGCCGAGGAAGAGGCTGTCCATCGCGCGCCAGCCGAAGAGCCGCCCCACACTGGCACCGACGCCTATCATGCAGAGCATCACGGTAGTGGCAGCGATGACAGGGCCAAGCCCCATTTTGACAATTTTCTTAAAGGAGAACTCGAGACCGAGCGTGAACATCAAGAAGATGACACCTATCTCGCTCCATGTCTCGATGCTCGACATATCGGTCACCGTCGGCGTATAGGCCATGTGCGGGCCGGCCAAGAAGCCAGCGACGATATAGCCAAGCACCAGAGGCTGGCGCAGGCGTTTGAAGACGATGGTCACCAGACCGGCGATGATGAGTATCAAGGCCAAGTCGCTGATGAGAGGAGGCAAAGTGGGCGTAGCGTAAAGATAGAGATAAATAAAAGGGCTACGAAAGAAAGACCACAGGGGAACTGCCGGGCAGCACTACGCTGCTCTGCAATCCCCCCATGTCAAGCGTCAAACGGACGTCTGGCCTCAACGCATCGCCGTCAAGCGGCAGATGTTGATGACAACTTCCGAAGCCTTCTCCAAATTGGGGATAGGCAGGAACTCATGCGGGCCATGGAAATTGAGACCGCCAGCGAAGATGTTGGGACACGGCAGCCCCTTGAAAGACAACTGTGCGCCGTCGGTGCCACCACGGATGGCGCGCACCTTGGGCGTCACGCCGGCTTCCTCCATAGCGTCCTTGATGATGTCGATGATGTGCATCACGGGCTCCACTTTCTCGCGCATATTGTAGTATTGGTCGCGCAAGGTGAGCGTGATGCTGCCATCCGTCATCTCGCTCTGCATCTGCTCCACGAGGCTGGTGATGAACGCCTTGCGCTGCTCAAATTGGGCGCGGTCGTGGTCGCGGATGATATAGGAGAGCGTGGCATGCTCCACGCCACCTTCCATGCCGATGAGGTGGTAGAAGCCTTCATACTCTGCCGTACACTCGGGCACTTCCCTCTGGGGCATACGCATCACAAAGGCCGAAGCCATACGCGCTGCATTGACCATCTTGTCCTTGGCATAGCCCGGGTGGACACTCACGCCGCAGAATTCGATTTTGGCGTATGCGGCATTGAAGTTCTCAAACTCTATTTCGCCGATTTCGCCACCGTCCATGGTGTAAGCCCATTCACAGCCAAACTTCTCCACGTCGAAGTGATGGGCACCCTCGCCGATTTCCTCATCGGGATTGAAGCCTACGCGTATCTTGCCATGCTTCACCTCGGGATGAGCCAAGAGGTAGGCCATAGCCTGCACGATTTCTGCGATGCCAGCCTTGTCGTCAGCACCAAGGAGCGTGTGGCCATCGGTGACAATGATGTCCTCGCCTACGTGGTCGAGCAACTCGGGAAACTTTGTAGGAGAGGTGACGATGCCTGCCGCCTCGTCGAGCACGATGTCGCCGCCGGCATAAGCCTTGACGATGCGCGTCTTGATGCTGGCACCCGAAGCGTAGGGACTTGTATCCATGTGGGCGAGGAAACCTATGGTGGGGACAGCCTCACAGCCAGCAGAGGCAGGGAGCGTGGCATAGACATAGCCCATGTCGTCCATCTCGACTTCGGTCAGACCGAGGCTGGTGAGCTCGTCACGCAGGTATTCAGCCAGCTTAAATTGCTTTTCAGTGGAAGGGGTGCGGCCTTGCTCCTCCGCGCTCTGCGTGTCGAAGGCCACATAATTAAGGAAGCGTTCTACGATTGTCATAGCAATAATTGTTTTATTTTTTTACTTCAAATAGTCCTCAAAATACTGGGTGATGCGCTGATGGAGGTGCACCATGTCGCTGCCCATCATGTTGTGACCCTGACCGGGATAGGTGAAGAGGTCAAGTTGTACGCCTGCATCGGCACAGGCTCTGACGAAAGAGAGCGTGTGCTGCGGCACACAGGTGGGGTCGTTGTAGCCGAAGATGATTTGCAACTTACCTTTCAGATTTTTGGCCTTGGTCAGCAGCGAAGCCTCAGCATAACCTTCGGGGTTCTCCTCTGGGGTATCCATATAGCGTTCGCCGTACATCACCTCGTAGTACTTCCAGTCGATGACAGGACCACCTGCCACACCGACCTTGAAGACATCGGGATAGGAGCACATCAAGTTGGTGGTCATGAAGCCACCAAATGACCAACCGTGTACCCCCAGACGGTCGGCATCGACATAAGGCAAGGAGCGGAGATAGGCCACGCCACACATCTGGTCACGCATCTCTTCGCGTCCCAAATGGCGGTGCGTCACGTTCTCGAAGTCACGGCCACGGTCGCAGGAGCCACGGTTGTCGAGGACGAAGATGATGTAGCCCTTATTGGCCATGTCATACTCCCAGGGACGAGCCATATAGTTCCAGCGTTCTTCCACATTGCGGGCGTGAGGTCCGCCATAGACATAGACCACGGCAGGATACTTCTTTTGCGGGTCGAAGCCCACGGGCTTCACAAGTCGGTAGTAGAGATTGGTGACGCCATCGGCCGCTTTGAGGCTACCGCTGACAACTTCGGGCATTGTGTAGTCACGCCATGGCGAGTCGTAGGAGGCCAAGGTTGTCATGCTGGGCTTTGCCGTACTGCCGACCTCGACTTCACGATACACCTTGGGAGCAGACCAGCGTCCGGCTATCCATGTACCTTCACCCTCGGAGAGGAAATGCGTGTGGCAGCCTTCGCCATTGTCCAGACGGGTGCGCTTGCCAGTGGCAAGGCTGACGGCGAAGGTGTTGTTGCGCATATCGCCAGCCTCGGTAGAGGAGATGATGGCACTGCGGGTGCGGGTATTGAAGCCGAGCAAGTCCAGTACGACCCACTCACCACGGGTGATTTGCTTGTATTGCTTGGCTTTGAGGTCGTAGAGATAGAGGTGGTTGTAGCCATCGCGCATGCTCTGGAAGATAAACTTGCTGCCGTCCCACGGCAAGAACGTGATGGGATGGAGCGGCTCGACATACTTGTCGTGGGTCTCGGTGTAGAGCACCTCGATGCGCTGTCCCGTCTCGGCGCAATACGCCACCAGCTCGGCACGGTCTTGCGTACGAGGACCTTCGTACATGTAGATGGTCTTCTCGTCGGGACTCCAACTGATATTGGAGAAATAGCGATCCGTCGGGTCGCCAGCGTCGAGGTAAATGGTGCGTCCCGTGGTGGTGTCATAGATGCCCACAGTCACCTTGTGGCTCGGCATACCTGCCATAGGATACTTCTCGGGAGCATACTGGGCGATGCGGTGATCGATATCTACGAGCGGATAGTCGGCCACCATCGACTGGTCCATGCGGTAGAAGGCGAGGAGGCGACCCGAGGGACTCCAATAAGTGCCCTTGCTGATGCCAAACTCGTCGCGGTGTACGCTGGTGCCATAGACAACCTCTCGCGTGCCGTCGGTAGAGACGGCGTGCTCGGTGCCATCGGCAGAGACGACATAGAGATTGTAGTCGCGCGAGATAGCGGCTGCGCGGGTAGCGGGACAGAAGTCGGCCGTGCCGTATCGCTTGACGTAGGGCGCAATCCACGCGATGCGCTTCTGCTGCCAGTCATACAGGAGGGTGGCCTTCTGCGTAGTCAAGAGGCAGAGCGTCTGGTCGGCATAGGGAAATTCGGCACCGGTCATACGGACCACCTGCCCATACTTCTCCGTATCGAGGAGTGCATTGACCTCGTCAGCGGTAAAGGTGAAAGCCTGGCGCGCAGAAGGGGCTTTGCCATCCTTATCGCGTAGGAGCGTGATAGTGGTGCGGTCAGTCTGCACGAGGCGGTCGCCCCACCACGCCGTCAGTAGCGTGTTGGGCTGTAAATTCCAATAGTTCTTGCCACCCGACATCAGGTCGTCGAGGGTCGGTGTTTTGAGGTCTTGCGCCATAACGGATAGGCTGATGGCGATAAACGCCAAGGCAGTAGTGAAAAGTTGCTTATACATAGCGGTGTGTTTGATTTGCGTCGTTAGGATTTCCTCTTGGGCTTAAAGTCTTTCTTGTCGCGGCTATAAGGGCGTTTGCCGTCGCGTTTGCCATACTTCTTCTCGCCGCGGAAGGGCTTGCGTTTCTCGTCGGCAGGCGCGTGAGATGCGGCTTTGTTTTTGCGCTCCACGGCTTCGCGGACACGCTCATTGGTGTTGTGTCGCGCCCGCAGATTGCGGTAGCGCTGTGCCAACTCCTCATCGTCGCCGAAGTCGGGCATATCGGGCTCTTCACGGCGACTGGCCTTGCTGAACTCTCGCTCACGTCCGTCCTTGAAGCGATGGCGCTCTCCCATGCGTCGGCGTTCCTCGTCGGTCTTGACGATGCCGCCTTCGTGGCGAAAATCGTGGAGTTTGCCGTCGAAGGTGACGTACTTGCGCAGTTCGCAGTCGAGGCTACCATTTTGCAGCGGAATACGGAAGGAAGGACGCAGATGTATGGCATCGAAGAGCTCCTCTTTGCTGCTGATAATCCACGCCTCACCGCCTGTGAGTTGAAATTTGAGCTTCTCGCCTATCGTGCTGTATATGTCGAGCAAATCGGGATCCTGCAAGCGTGCGCCGTAGGGTGGATTGGTGATGATAGT
>JAGHRU010000206.1 GCA_018066225.1 Candidatus Equimonas enterica | reverse complement strand
TTATTTGCTGGCATTGGAGGAATACGTAAGGGATTTGAACTTGCGTGCGCAGAAAAAGGTGAAGAGTGCAAGTGTGTATTCACTTCCGAAATAAAACCCCATGCCATAAACATACTCCAGCAAAATCATCCTGGCGATGAAATCGCTGGAGATATAACCCAAGTTAAAGCCAAGGACATCCCTGACTTTGACTTCTTGCTTGCAGGATTTCCTTGTCAAGCATTCTCTGCGGCGGGACTCCGAAAAGGATTTAAGGACACGAGAGGGACGCTTTTCTTTGATGTAGCACGCATCATTAAAGAAAAGAAACCACAAGGATTTATCCTTGAAAATGTAGAAGGACTTGTAAATCATGACAAACAAGACCCTAAATCCCCAATAGGAAGAACCCTTCAGACCATTCTCGACACCTTGAACGAACTTCACTACAAGGTTTCTTGGAGGCTGCTCAATGCAAAATACTTCGGAGTACCACAAGAGCGCAAGCGTATATACATAGTAGGCACCAGAGAAAAGAAGCCATCTCTCGATAACTTCCCCATAGTGGAAAGCACACTTGGCGATGTGCTTGAACAAGGACTTAAAACGAGAACCTCCCCTTTCATTGAAGCAGTACTGCGAAACTACACAGTAGAGCAATTGCAAGGAAAATCATTTAAGGATAAGAGAGGAGGCAAAGACAATATTCACAGTTGGGATATTGAAATTAAAGGTCCCGTAAGTGCAGAAGAGAAAGTTTTGCTTGGCAAAATCCTGACCGAACGACGCAAGAAAGTCTATGCAGAAGATTATGGTATAGACTGGATGGACGGAATGCCACTTACATACAAGCATATTAAAGCAATCTTTCCCGATATGCCAAACCTTAAACAGACTCTGGAAAGCCTTGTTAAACGTGGCTATCTCGTCAAGGAGCACCCTAAAAGGAAGGTTGGAAATATACGGCAGCAAGACCCAAACCTTCCCATCGGCTACAACATTGTAGCCGGCAAGATGTCCTTCGAGATAAACAAAGTGCTGAATCCCAAAGGGACGGCTCCGACTTTGGTGGCTATGGATATGCATGGACTATTTGTCATTGATGGGGTAGGGCTGCGTCGTCTGACACTACGTGAAGGACTGCGCCTATTTGGCTATCCCGACGACTACGTTTTCGACATAGATACAGACCTCGGTTATGATTTGCTCGGCAATACAGTTGTCGTGCCTGTAATCAAAGCCGTAGCATTAAGAACCCTCGATAAAATTCTACCACTATGAGATTAACAGCTCAACAAGTTTATGATAAGCTTGTCTATGAAGACAGACTCCTGGAACTTGAAGGACAGATTAAGTTCTTCCTTGGTGATGTAAATATAATAGTCAAGCAAAAAGACGTTGTAGGAAACATCATTCAGGAATGGTTGCAAGGATGGCTCGAGAAGCGAGGCATAGCGTACGCACCAAGCGAGAATACCCAGATGCCACCAGACTTTTTTCTAAATCCTGACAATCGAACAAAAGATCTTCTCGAAGTAAAGGCTTTCAACCGTAAAGCTTCACCAGGCTTTGACATTGCCGACTTCCGTATGTATGAGGAAGAAATAATTGATAAACCTTACATGCTGCATGTAGATTATCTTATCTTCGGATATGATATGAGTGATGACGGCATTGTTACCATCAAGGATCTCTGGCTGAAGAAAGTCTGGCAGATAACTCGAAGAATGGCAGAGTGGCCAATAAACCTACAGGTAAAATCCGGAGTAGTACACAAAATAAGGCCAGGTGTTTGGTATTCCACCACACCGGGAAAATTCCCAATGTTCCGCTCCATGGAGCACTTCCTTAGTGCGATTGAAGAAACTGTCTATCAGAATCCAAAGACGCACTCCGAAGGAGCAATGTGGAAAAGAAATTTCCTGAGAAGTTACCGCGAGTTCTACGGTGTATCACTCAACATCCCTCGATGGGACGAAGTAGTAGAAGAGTATGGAGGACATGATATAATATAGTCCTTAATGGGTGCAGGCATCAACGTTGACGTATTTGGTAACATTCTAAGTTTATTTCCGGCCTTTATTTTGCCCGTGCTAATATCGACAAAGCCTTCGGCAGCCTCGACGGCGACTCGCTCGCACGCCCCGCGATGGAGATTGTCGTCAAGCATTTGGTGGGGGAATAGACCCGCTCGCTGGATATTTTTCATCACAAAATCCCAGATTAGCCAAGCACTAATCTGGGATTTTGCTGTTTTATGCCTCTGCCGTCACTTTATTTTTTTGCTTTTTGTGGCCTCACGCCTTGCTCGGCCTGGCCGCGTGGCATGCCCTTCACCGCCTCGGCTTCATACGCCAAAGCCCCGTAAGGCACAGCCTGCGCAGGAGGATGTTGTACTTTTGCACTGTCATCGCGCTGACATTCACACTTTTCTATTCACCCATTAACCCACACAAACACACTAACACTATGATTAAGTACAACGTCATCCCTTTCAAGAAGCCCGGCACCGAGACCATCCTCTATCGCGCACAAATCACGCCCGGCGTGCCCATCAAGGTCGATGCGCTTGCCGAAGAGATTAGCAACGAGTGCACCGTCACCGTCCACGACGTCAAGGCCGTGCTCTCCGCCCTCGACCAGCACATCACCTCCGCCTTGCTCAACGGCCACAGCGTGCGCCTCGGCGACCTCGGCTCGTTTCACATCACGCTTCGCAGCAACAGCACGCCCACCCGTGACGAGTTCACCGTGGACAACATCACGAGCATCGGCATACAGTTCGTCGGTTCGCGCGAGATGCGCTACGAACTCTCTCCTGCTTCTCCGCGTGTCAATTTCCAGCAAACCGAGCCTAACGCGTAGTGCCGTATGAAGCGAGAAATACTCCGACACCTCCTCCAACTCCTCATCACGGTGCTCACCTCCGTGGCCGCTACGCTCACCACGACCTCCTGCATGGCGTAGGCTGAAACCAGCAACCCGGCTCCCTGTCCAAGAAAGACGGAGAGCCGGGTTTTTTGGTTGGCGTGGCGTGTACGCCCTACGCCCCAGCCTTGCGCTGCGCCATCCAGTGTTGTCGCTCGGGCTCTGACAGGTGCTCTATGGCGTAGCGCAGTGTGGTGCGGGGCATGGTAGCGGCATAGCGGGTGAGGAAATCGCGGAGCAGGGAGAGGTCGCAGCGGCTGCCCACTTCGCGCAACATCCAGCCCACGGCCTTGTGCATCAGGTCGTGGGGGTGGAAGAGGAGACGCTCGGCGTAGCGCAGCGCATACTCGGGACGACCCTGACGCGTCGGCTGAGAGGTGCTCACCATGGCGATGCGCTGACGCCACAGCACAGGGTTGTCGGCCAGAGCGTCCATCACGCCCTCTTTGTCGGCGATGGCGCTGGGGAGCATGAGCCACTGGCCGATGATCCAGGGCGCAGAGACATCGACCAAATCCCAGTTGTTGGCCCAGTCGGCATAGTCCAGGTAGAGGCTGACGATGGCGTCGCGCTCTGCGATGGCGGCAGCGTCGTGGTGCAGACGCGCGCGGCACAGCGGCTTCATCCGATAGGTCAGGATGAGCAGCCCGCAGAGGCGCACCTCATGGTAGCGATGGGTGAGCAACGTGGGCACCTCCGTTAGCGGCAGGTCGCGGGCGGCCGCCTTGCTGATCTGCCGCGTCGTGGGCACACGGATGCCGAGGAAGTCATCGCCCTCGCCATACTCGCCGCGTCCCGTCTTGAAGAACCGCATCAAGACCTGTCGCTGCTGCGCGTCGGCCATGGCGCAGAGCGCGTCGATGATGTCACTCTCTGTCATTTGACTTGCAATGAGATTTCGCTGGAGAACGTGCCCTTGCTCTTCAAGAACTCGCCCTTGATGCCGCGGTAGTTGGCCAGATATTCCACCTTCATGTCGGGTCGCTGCGCCGTGACTTTGCCGCCGCCCACGCCGCCTGCTATGCAGAGGTCATAGGTGGCACCAGCATCGTTGGCGTGGATGTCATGGGGCGTGAAGGTGACTTTGAGCGTCACGGTGCCCGCCAGAGCAGAGGTCTCGGCCCACTGCCATTCGGCAGTGCTTGTGAGGTGTTCACGCTTGGGCGTCACGCCGGGTGCAGTGACATCGACGCGCACATCGTAGAGGTCGATGAGGTCTTGTGATATGTCGTTGAGCACGGCGACATAGGCGTACTGTGCGTCCTTTATCGTTTCTTCTTCTTCGCAGGAGGTGAAGCAGGTCATCGCCATCAGCAGCAGCGTGGCGAGAGAGAGTAAATGTTTCATAATGGAGGTAATGTGTTAATGGTTAATAATATCTGCCCGCAAAGGTAGTGAAAAAAAGTGAAAACGCGCCTACGCTCCGCCATATTTTTGCAAGTCCCCCCCGCCATCTGTCGTGACCTTTCGCCGCGTCTGTCCAGTGCGTCGCCACGCGCTGCGCAAGTCGTGCGCACGCTGTGCCCACCCTCTTCTCCACATCTGCAATATCGCCAACGACGGAGATTTCTCGCGCATTTACTTGCTTATGTCATTTATATATCATATCTTTGCAAAAAATTCCATTTATTAGCAAAACATAACAAGATAAACGTATGAAGCAATTTTTAACTCTCCTAATTGCATTTGTATGTGCAATGGCAGTAAATGCAGCAGGACCTGTAAGGGGGACTGTTGCTCTTGGTAGTGCCGCAGTAAAGGCAGGCCATCCTGTCAAGAAGGCACAACCACAGACACTTGTCTTAAAACAGGCAAGAACCAATCAAGGCAGCACCACTGCCAAGTCAAGGGCAAAGAAGGCGGCGCAGGCCACAGAGTGGAGCGAATGGGAAGAATTTGCTCCTGGTGGCTCCAACGATGCCGTCTGGACGCTCTCGGCATGGCAGACGGGCCAGATGGAAGTCAAGACTTATGTGCGTACATCCACGACCGACGCTACACAGAAACAGATCAAGTGTACTGGTTGGGGCGCAGGCTTCTTCACCATAGAGGGCGTTGATATCGTGCTGGATTGGGATACCACGGACAACTCCATTGAAATCCCCATGCAGAGCACGGGATATTATGTTTCCAATTATAGTGATAATGCAGTTCTCGGCACGCTCCAAATAGGCAACTACAATCCGGAACAAGGACTGTTTACATTCTATGTTTGCTATTCTGTCCCCCAATATTTTGTGATGGGGCAAGGCTTTGGCATAGGCGAAGAATCGCTCAAAATGGCCGGCAAATTCAAGGATTACAGTCTCAGCTTCTCCAGAGGCACTGTGGACGATGCGGCTACGCCTATCAAGCAGACGGTCAATGTAAATAAGGGAGAGGACATCACGAGTTATCGCGTCCATGTAGATACCTACGAGAACTATGCAGCAGCACAAGGCTCGGCAGCGTACTTCGAGGCTTTGGCAAAGGCAGAAGGTACGGACTACACGACCCCAAGCGCGACCGTAGAATTGCAGGGCAGTGCATACAACCTCTACGTTGTCGTGGTGTCTGCTTTCGCTGGTGCGGAGATGAAGCAGTATGACTATGCGCTTTACGAGGTTTCTCCTGCATCGGACTGGGAGACACTCGGCATGCGTCCATACCGCGAAGACATCGTCACTTCCCTATACAACTTCGGAGTAACTGGGCCTATTTATGACGTAGAGGTGCAACAACACAAGACGTATAAGGATGTCTATCGCATCAAGAACCCATACGGTACAACTTCTGTTTTCAAGAATTACACGTTGTATGAGAATGCTTATCTCTACCTCAATGCACAGGACCGAGCAAAGGTATTGCCTACATTGCAGGCGTCCAGGTGCGATTTAGGTATTGACATTGAAGGTGGCGTGCCATTAGATGTCTATTTGGTAAACAATGAAGTAGGGGGAACATTCGATGGATACGTCATATCGTTCCCACAGAAAGCACTTGCTTCAACCAACTACTATGTAAACACCAACGGCCTCTTCCGTGCAGTGATCAATTTTAGAGATACGGAATTTGCCTTTGCAGAGGGCGCAACGTCTCTCTACACGGGCGAAACCGTCGAGATAGTCTCCAACAACACATTCACTACGCCGACATTCGAGTCCTTGACGCCAGAGGTCGCAACCGTTGACGAAAAGGGCGTCGTGACAGCTCTTGCACCAGGTAAGGCCCAGATTAAGGTCGTTCAGGGTGCTTATCTCGAGTACAATGCCAAAGAGGCCGTAATGGAAATCGACGTTACGAAGAGTCCTTATTCCTACGGCTCCTTCGTGTTCAACACTGACGAAGGCCTTGCAGCTTTAAGCATCGAGAAGCCAGCATCGGGTGCAGCGACCGTGCTTACGGGCATGACGCTGACAAGCGGCGACGCAGTCATGACAACGACGGACGGTACTACTCCTACACGCATTTGGAACGTTGATAACAGTACTGACCTCCGTATGTATAAGGACGGTGGCTCCTTCACCATTTCTGTTCCCGAAGGCTATGCCATCATTGACATGGACTTCACTGGTACAGAATGTAGCCTGTTTGGCGAAGTAGATGAATTTGTCACTTGCACGAAGACGCATACCGTATGGTCTGCTCCCGAAGATAGCGTGATAACAAGCAAGACGTTTGCAGCCAGAGGGACGTGCAAGATAAGTGTGATCAAGGTGAAATACCAGGCAGCGCAAAATGTACCGTATTACGTTCAGAATTACGAGAAAGGTGCAGCATTAGACTGGACGAGCCAAGTAGGCGGATGTTTCGATGCTGAAATCGGTGCGGACGCAAGCGGCAACCACTACATGCGCGCCGCAGCAGGTACGCGTACGTCCAACAGTTCTGGCATGTACTCCAATGCGTACAGCGAGAAGCTTGCAGCAGGCACGCCGTTCACCATGACAGCCGATATTCACCTCCGCAGTGCAGACGATCAGAACGGCACTGAATTTGCAGTAGGTGCAGCAGGTGCAAGTTACGACTTCAGCAAGTGGAATTTGACAGGAACAATGACCCTGAGCATGAAGCAGGTAGCAACAGGTGGCACCAACCAGTGGATCATCAATGGTGATGCAGAGCATCCTATCACGCTCCCTGGCACAGCATCTCTCGCCAGCACGGATGCCTCTGAGGTCTATGATGCTGCTCCTTGGTATTCCTTCCAACTCACATGGAAGGACGGCACGACAGTCTTCTCCATCAAGGATAAGGCAACGGGCACAGTTATCCTTGACAAGAAGCGACTCAATAGCGACGACACATTTGCGTCAGTAGGTGGCGTGGGTCAGCTTTGGTTCACAACAAGCCGCTACAACGCAGCCTTTGCCATCGACAACGTGGTCATCCGCAACCTCCTCGATGACGACCTCCCCGTCGCTGACACCGTCATCACGGCAAATGTGAACGATGCGGCGATGGGCACGGTATTTATCGAAGGCGAAGGTGTCATAGGCGCAACGGTTTCGCTCACAGCCAACGCCAATGAGGGCTACTGTTTCACCAGATGGACCGACGAAGGCGGTGTCACTGTCTCGACCGACAATCCTTGGAGCATCACCCTTGAAAGCGACACCACCGTTACCGCCAACTTCGTACCATTGCTCGATGTCGAGGTGCAGGAGGAGGTCGATGTCCCTGCCATCACGTACGACTACGCACTCGGAGCCGCTGGCCTCTCCGGCACATTCGACCTCTCCATGGTGGATGACGCTATCGGATGTACTGCGGCAGAGGCCATCGTCTATGGCTACGACCCCACTACGGGCAATTACATCCCGGATGCCATGACGACTTTCGGCGGATACTTCTCGGCCTCTGGTGTGCCTACGGTTTATGGTGACACGACGCCTTTCTGCATGAAGTTCAACAACGATGGTACATTCTGGTATGCCATTCATCCCGATGTGGCTGGATATGGTGTCAAGTACGCCTGCTCATGGCTGCTCGTCAATCCGACCACCGGAGATGCCGTGCAGTATAACTTCTCTATGAACGACGTCGTAGATGCCGTAGTAGCACAGATCAACGCTATCGGCACCGTGGAACTCACCGACCAGTGCGGGGCACTCATCGACGCTGCACGCGAGGCCTACGACGCCCTTACCCCAGACCAAAAGGCACTTATCAGCGCAGAGCAGTTGGCCGTGCTCACCGAGGCCGAGGAGGTGTTCAATAACAGCAGCGCATTGTCTGGCGACATCGTCGTCAAGAGATACGAGGACCTCGGATGGAACGAATATGACATCATATTCACGATGAAGGCACATGGTGCGAAGACTTATCCCATCACGCTGACCATCAACCCAGAGAGAGATACATTCGTAGGCACATTCACTTACGATGGCGAAGAGGAAACCCTCAACCCCCTCTCTACAGTCACCGCCGACGGGCAGGAAATCATCATAGAGCAGGGCAGCACCATCACCATCACCAACATGGGTAACGACGTGTACGCTTTGAGCGGCACCATCCTCTATTTCGACCCTGCAAAGGGCATGGTTGTGGCCATCACGCTCGACAACTCTACGTTCACCACCACGGTGCCTGCTCTCAACACTCTCCTCT
>JAGHRU010000042.1 GCA_018066225.1 Candidatus Equimonas enterica | reverse complement strand
CAAAGTAGTAGCCATAGCCCTCACTCTTGCCGTCTTTCCAAGAGGTGGGATTACCACTACCTCTCCAATTCTGATAATAAGGCGTAGTCTCGCCCCAAGCGAAATTGTCGCCATAGACCTCGGGTGCGCTTGCACCCACATTCATCGTAGCCCAAAGCACCTTGTAGCCATCGACTTCAATGCCGAGATCAACATAGTCATGGCCGCTGATGGGGTCGGCGGGGGCTTCCATCTCGCCCACATTGAGGATTTGAGAACGCTCTACCTCAATAGGCGTGCTGATTTCGAGCGCGTAGTCTGCCTTGGTGCTGCCGCTCGTCCTGTAAGCCTCCAAGGTGAAGCCATTAGCAAACGCCTGCGGCAACACGGAGATGTAGTAAGTGCCAGCAGATATAGCGTCAGCATCGGCGGCGGGTTGGAGCGTGATGTCCGTTGCATCTTCGCAAGTATAAGTAGGCGCATCGCCGACAGTGATGCTCACATTGCCAGCAACTGCCTCCTCGCTGTTGCCCTTGAAGACAACCTTGGCCAACGCCTCCGTCGTGGTGAACTTCACCAAGCCGCACACGTTCTGGAAAGCAAAGTTCATATCCGTTTTAGTCGTCGTGGCGACGCTGAGCACAGCGGCGGGGTCAAACGTTGTGCCAGCCTGCGCATATTGCGTCGTAGGAAGCACGGCAGTGATGGTAGAGCCGCTAATCGTTGCGCCGTCTTGATAGGGATAGAGCGCGGTGTAAGTGTCACTCTCGGGGGCTGCACCAGAGAAGGTAACGCTTGCGCCGTCCTCGTTGGTCGCAAAGCGTTTGTTCTGCGATGTTGCACCATCGAACACGCTGATAGCATCATTTTTGCAGAATGTCACGCTATTGCCTTCATTGGCGTGCAACTGCGTCTTCATACGCTCGGAAGCATAGGAAGGACGGCTGCCAGCATCGGCAACAGCAGAAAAGGAGAGTTGTTTCAACGCGCCACCCTCGGTGGCCTCGTCATCGCTCGTACAGCCCACAAAGGACAC
>JAGHRU010000116.1 GCA_018066225.1 Candidatus Equimonas enterica | reverse complement strand
ATATGTCGTAGTATTCCGTATCCATAGTGTTCGTGTTTAGCGTTATAGGTATAAAAACAGCGGACTTGGGCTTTTATTCACCCACCACCACCTTGGCATGACGCAGGACTTTGTCGTGGAGGAGATAGCCCGTCTGCACACAGTCTATGATATGGTGCTTCTGCGCTTCATCCTCCGTGGGGAACAGCGCAACAGCCTCGTGAAAATCGGTGTTGAACTCCTGCTCCTTCACTTCCATAGCCTTTAAGCCCTGTTGCGCAAGTACGTCTCGGAGTTTCTTGAACACCAGCGAAAGGCCTTCTTTCAAAGCCTCCACATCTTCCGCTGTTGCCATATTGGCTTCTGCTCGCTCCATATCGTCCAAGACGGGCAACATGGCTTCCACAACCTTGCTGCCGCCGTTGAGGATGAGTTCGGCCTGTTTGGCGATGGCGTGCTTACGAAAGTTGATGAAATCGGCATTAAGGCGCAGGTGCTGATCTTTGAGTGCTGACAATTCTGCAGTCACCTCTGCCAATTTGTCGGCATCGGTAGGCTCTTGCGTCTCTTCGGGCGTTGCAGTAGTTTCAACTTGCTGCTGCTCTTCGTTGATAGGTGTCTCTTGTGTTTCGGTGTCTTGTGTGGGTATCATAATGTTCGTTATTTTCTTATTTTTCCTATTGCAACTATTATGCCATCTTTCCCAATATGCGTTTGATGGCATCGCATATTACGCTGTGGCGTTGTCCCTGTTGGGCTATGGCTTCCAGGGGGAAAGCGAAAAGCAATTTGGCGCGTGGCGTATGCTTGTAGGGACGCAGCACGGCCGAAATGTGCTCGCCGACCTCGTAATGTTGCCAAATTTCAGACGCGGTAAGGGCGTCGATGGTGTCGGCTTTGCGCACAAAGTAGTGCTGACTATTAGGATAGTCGTACATTACCCTCGGTGCTATGGAATCGACGCAGAGCGTTTGCCCATACGCCGCTCCGAAGGTTGTAGCGAGTAATTCGCGGACAGCAGGCAGAGTCTGGCTCTCTTGCAAGATGTATTGCCCCGACAAGCAAATGCCCTTGCCGCGTTCGGCACAAACAGTCAAGGCATCTATGCTTTGCGGTGGCAACGCATAGTAGGTAAGCAGGTTGTAGGGCTTGTCTGCATTTTGCCCAGCAGCGTAATCCACGCCGTCATAATCGTGAGCTGCATCGGCCGTAAAAGCGTCGGCACTCATCGCCGCGAAAGAGCAGAAGTCGCCCTCGGCAATGGCACGGCCATGCTCCACGGTAACATCCAAGGTGTTGCCTGCGATGACTTGTCCCGTGAGTTCTGCGTTGGCGGGTGCGCTGATTTCTCCTCGCAAGGCTGCGGTGTAGATATAAGGCACGCCGATGTCTTCATTCAAGTCAAAGGTTGGCGCTTTTCCCCCACCCTCTTTGCGCGCTGGTCCGCTCAGACGGTTGAAACCATCGACAAGCAAAAGGCGCGGCGCATCTGCATGTGTACTACGATAGGCGCACAGGGTATGCGATGGCATACTTTCGCCACCAGCATTGACGGCAGCCACTTTGTAGCGCATCAACACGCCTGAGGGCAAAGGCAATGTGACGGTGGTCTGTCCATCCGTCAGCATACCGTTGTCAAAATCGGCATCAGCACCTTTCGCCGTATATATAATATAGGTATTGGGGGTGGCCGATGGTTCGAGCGCATCATGCTGAGGCGACCACGAGAGTGTCACCTCTGTGGCATCCTTGGATAGCGTAGATGAGAAACGGGTGACAGGCAACGGCTGCACTGTATAAGCCGGTTCTTGGTGCATGCGGCGCACGGTCTGCAACACGGACTTGTAAATGCTGCGCGCCAATGTGAAGCGGAAGTTAGGGTCGTGTGCCAAGACCATATCACCGAAGTTTTCGTGGGAGAGCATTTCGATGATGATGGCAGGCAAATCAGGTGTGCGAGCCTCGCCATAGTTGCGGTCATATATCTCACGACGGCGCCAGTTGATGCTATACGTCTCTGACAGGTCCCGCTGGATGTTTTGCAGCGCAAGGTCTGCAAAGTCGCGCGAAGCCATGCGGCTGACGCCAGCACTCATGCGGCGTGGCTCGGCGGGAAAGGTTGCAGCAGGTGGGTCTGTGGGCAAATCATCGCGATAGGTCGTGCAAATGCCCAAGGTGCCAATGTAGGGTGGCTGATGCGAAACACCTGCGTCGGTATGCAGGGCAAGACTCAGACACAGCGGCACACGCAAGCCCTCGTGCTGCGGACGATAAGGAGAACCTCCCGCAATATAGTTGGCTGAATGGCCACGCGAACGAATGTCATCATCGTAGTCATTATCTACGTTGTCGTCTTGAAATTCACTCAC
The DNA here is from genome assembly GCA_018066225.1 of Candidatus Equimonas enterica. Lineage (GTDB taxonomy): Bacteria > Bacteroidota > Bacteroidia > Bacteroidales > Bacteroidaceae > Alloprevotella > Alloprevotella enterica. The sequence goes on along the minus strand of JAGHRU010000116.1, from coordinate 15,513 downwards.
AGGGATGCCATTCCACTGCGCATAATAGCGCGCACCTTCCAGCATACGAGGCAGCCCACTGGCATAGACGCCCTGTCCACGCTCGTGCTGACCGCATCCCCCACCGATACGAACAGCATCGGTAGTGATGTGTCCCGCCATTTTGCTGTCCGCATAGAGCGTTACGCTGCCCTGCTGCGCATCTTGTCCTTTTGGGAAATGGTAGGTGCCTAAATAGCACCACGTATTGCCGCCCATCTGCTGATTGACGCGAAAGTGGGTGCGTACGCCGCTATGGCTCACCACATAGTGGGCATCGGAAATAGAGGTAGGCAGGCTTTGGTAACTGACATAGACCGCATAATCGCCCGCAGAGGGGACGTCAAACACGTATTGACACTGCGGAAGTTCGCCTTTGCTCTGTTGGGCTGAGACGGCCTCCGTCATACGTGCCGTACCAAGTGTGAAAGGCTGGATGCTATCATTGAGCAACCCGTCGATGTAGGCAAAGCCTGCATTGGGCGCATCCCGCCAGGCCTTGGCAGAGTGTTCCGTATAAGTGCCGTTTTGCTGCGGTGCGTCGTTGTCTATCACCACCTCGCGCGACTGTTTGTCCCTTTCGCGTGAGGTCACGATGGTAGCCCCTGCATGCTCCAGCATAGGCAAGAGGTAGGGATTGACGATGTCTTGTGTGAGCATGTCTTCACAAGTCGCATTGAGCAGTGGACGCTGCCACTGCCATGCCCCCAACTTGTAATAGCGGCCATGGGATGCCGAGACAAAGAGGTGCTTCCCATATAGTGAGGCTTCCGGACGATACGGCCGTGAAGTGTTGGTGACCCACGATGGCGATGCCTTGACAGCGTTGTTCACCTCATCGGGCCAGCAACGTGAAGCAAGCGACTGGGAAGGTACTATATCACGCAAGCGATATTTGGTGGAAGAACTCAGTATCTCGAGGCTGCAATCGCGGAGACTATCGGGCAAGAGCAAAGCCACTTCACGCTGCAATTCATCCACTTTAGACACGGTCAACGGCTGTGAGACAAAAGCCTCATTAGCAAACACATAAACACTGCGTCCTACACTGTCAATACAGATACTATCAGCCCGCATACTCTGTGTTGGCTGATAGGCATCAATGTGGTAAGAAGCGAAGTAAGCCGTTACCGCTGGGATAAGTATCTTAATGAGCGAAATAGGTGTCATTACTGCGATTCTACGATGAACTGTTCGGGATATTTCCCAGCGTCACTATACTGGGCATAATAGGCCATAATGGCTCGCATATCCGTTTCGACGCGCTCCGAAGGTACAATTTCTTGGGTACATACGATGCGTTTTCGCGCATAGTCTATGGCGTACAACTGGATAGGAATTTGCGCTTTTTGCGCGATGTAGTAAAACCCTCGCTTCCATTGCTCCACTTTGCTGCGCGTACCCTCTGGCGTGACTGCCAGCACAAATTCGTCGCGCTTGATGGCCTCTGCGGCCAAATGGTCGGTCAGGCTACACTGCCGCGTGCGTTGCACAGGTATGCCGCCCATCTTGCGTAGCAACACCCCTAATGGCCAAAAGAACCAAAAGCGCTTCATCAAAAACATGGCACGACGTCCGATGCCATGAAAATACAACTCTCCTATAATAAAATCCCAATTCGAAGTATGGGGAGCGACGCAGATGATGCACTTCTCACGGCGAGGCACCGTCACCTCATGCGACCACTTCAACAAGCGAAAGTATATGTAGTGAAAGATATTTGCCATAGGCCAAAAGTATCATTCAGCACATTGGCATGACCAACATGCTGTCATTGAATGAAAGGTAATACGTAGGTCTGGAAACTGTCTGCGCAGATAGTTCAAACGACTTGGGCAGATAGTTCAAACTATCTGCGCAGACCGTTTTAATGGTGTGGGCAGAAAAGGTTGCACCACACGGTTTATGCACCGAGGATACGCTCGGAGATTTCGCTCGTCTTCTTCGAGAACTCTTCTTTCAACTTGCGGTAATAGCCCTTTACATTCCCCTTTTCAGTATGAGAAATACGGGATACATATTCCACATTCATCGTGATGATGTCTTGCATGATGGAGTCCAAAACATCATTTTCGGCCTGTTCGCACATACGGAGTGCCACGCAGTCAGCGAAGAGTTCACCACAAATGTACTTGATGTTTTGCTTGAGATTTTTACGAGATGCCATAATAGTGTCGTTAATATGCCGTGACAGATGTTATAAAAAAACAATGGGTTTGCGAGACACCCATCGGTGTTTACTCGCAAACCCACTATGATAAGAAGCGTATTACTGGATAATCTCCATACCCTTCAGGATAGCCTGCTCATTGACAGGGAGCAACTTGTGGTGACGCTCGGGAAGCGTCTTGCGCAGTGCTGCCATGATGCTTTCAAGTTTCACGATGGGGTGGAGCTTCAAGAAGCCACCGAGCACCATCATGTTGAAGCACTTGGAAATCTGCATATCTGCGGCAGTCTGCATGGCCTCAATGCGGTGATTGCCAATATCCTCACGCGTAGGAGGATTGAGGATGCCAGAGCCATCATAGATGAGCGTGCCACCCTTCTTCACCTTGGGCTGGAACTTGTCGAGCGAAGGCTGATTGAGGAGAATAGCAGTGTCGTAGGAAGAAAGAATAGGTGAGGAAATCTTCTCATCGCTCACGATAACGGTGCAGTTGGCAGTACCGCCACGCTGCTCAGGACCGTATGCGGGCATCCACGTTACTTCCTTTCCTTCCATCAATGCTGCGTAGGCAAGGATTTTACCCATAGAGAGCACACCTTGTCCGCCAAAACCGGAAATGATAATTTCTTGTGTCATATTACTTTATTATTTCTCTATGGTTGTGTCTTTGAGGTCGCCAAGAGGATACTTTGCGAACATGTTTTCTTCCATCCACTGATTGGCCTTCTCGGGGCTGAGTTTCCAACCAGAGTTGCAGGTGCAGACAAACTCTACGAGGCTACTACCCTGACCAGACATGGAAATCTCAAAAGCGTGACGAAGAGCCTTCTTTGCCTTGCGAATGGCAGCCACGCTCTGCACGCTCTGACGCGTAACGTAGGACGTACCTTCAAGCAGGTTGGCCATTTCAGCAAAGCGGAGAGGATAACCATGAAGTTTCGGATCGCGGCCATAAGGACAAGTGACGGTCTTCTGACCTACGAGAGTTGTAGGAGCCATCTGACCACCCGTCATACCATAAATGGCATTATTGACAAAGATCATCGTGATGTTCTCACCACGGTTGAGGGCGTGGATAGACTCGGCAGTACCGATACAAGCCATGTCGCCGTCGCCCTGATAGGAAAAGACAAGGCGAGAAGGCCACAAACGCTTGATGGCAGTAGCAAGAGCAGGTGCACGGCCGTGAGCAGCTTCCTGCCAGTCGATGTCAATATAACGGTATGCGAAGACAGCACAACCCACAGGACTCACACCAATGGCTTTGTCTGCCATACCCATCTCAGCGATAACCTCTGAGACAAGTTTGTGTACTACGCCGTGGCTACAACCAGGGCAATAGTGCATATCTACGTCGTTGAGAAGCTCGGGCTTTGCATAGACGAGATTCTCAGGACGGATTATCTGTTCTTTAGTCATAATCTTCAGAAATATTTTGTTGTGATTTTTGTAACCCCTTCGGCCTACGCAGTACGCCCGGCATGCGGAATATGACTTCTGCCATCTTGACTATGACAGCAATGAGTCCTAAGACAAGTGCCATATTAAGACGGCTTGGCTCATGACGAAAGATGACGATGCCAGCCATAGCAGCGGCTGCCAGTAGCATAAAGATGCCATTGAGCCAGTTGCGCAACACCAAATTGCGGTGACGTGCCTTAGCCTCTGCGAGGTCTTCTTGGGATTCTATTTCTAACATTCAGCTTCTGCCTTGAGGCGCTTGAGTGCTTCTACTACGTCTTCGGGGTTAGGAATCATACCACCTTGACGGCCATAGTGATGTACAGGAACCTTTTCTGCGACAGCAAGACGTACGTCGTTGACCATCTGACCAGCGTTGATTTCCATAGTGAGAATACCCTTTACACGGCCTGCCATTTCGCGTACAGCGGCATAGGGGAACGGCCAAAGCGTAATGGGACGCAGCAGAGCGACTTCGATGCCCTCTTCCTTGGCGAGCTGGATGACCTTCTGAGAGATACGAGCTGCCGAACCGAAGGAAACGATAGCAAAGTCGGGGTTCTCCGAACCGCTGATTTCGTAGCGTACTTCGTTCTTTTCGATTTCAGCATACTTGGCGTTGAGAGCGAGGTTGCGCTTTTCCATTACTTCGGACTGGAGCTCCAGAGAAGTAATGATATTGGGCTTGCGGTCTTTCGTGCGACCAGTCGTTGCCCAAGGACACTCTTTGATAACTTCTTCGTCGGTACGACGAGGCTTCTGAGCAGGCAGCACAACCTTTTCCATCATCTGACCGATGATACCATCGGAGAGGATCATGACGGGATTGCGATACTTGAAAGCGAGGTTGAAAGAGAGGTCAACGAAATCTACCATCTCCTGCACGCTGTTGGGGGCGAGCACGATGACATGATAGTCACCATTACCACCACCGCGAGTAGCCTGATTGTAGTCGGCCTGAGAGGGCTGAATAGTGCCAAGGCCCGGGCCACCACGCTGTACATTAACGACGACAGCAGGCACTTCTGCACCAGCCAAATAACTGATACCTTCCTGCATCAAAGCGATACCTACGGATGATGAAGAAGTCATCACACGTTTGCCGGAACCACCACCGCCGTAAATCATGTTAATAGACGACACTTCGCTTTCGGCTTGCAGCACGACCATACCAGTGGTTTCCCAAGGCTTAAGTGCAGCAAGCGTCTCAAGCACTTCCGATTGAGGAGTGATAGGGTAGCCAAAGTAACCATCGCATCCGCAACGAATAGCGGCTCTTGCGATTGCTTCATTACCCTTGAGGAATAATGTTTCTTGCTCCATGATGTTTCTTGATAGAGAAATTGTGAGGGAATGTTATTCGTCTGTCTTGCACTTATACACGGTAATACATGCATCGGGACAGACAATGGCGCATGATGCGCAGCCGATGCAAGTGTCGGGATTGGTGTCCTGACTGAAAGCGTAACCACGATGGTTCACTTCGCCTACACTGAGAGAAAGTGAATTGGTGGGGCACGCTACGACACAAAGGTTGCAACCCTTGCATCTTTCACGGTCGATAACGACTGCTCCTCTGATCTTGCTCATAGTTTGATATTTAGTTATTATTAAGGGTTTGTTGGGGTCTATTTTTTGAGATATGCAGAATTTAGACTTACGGATTGTAGTAATCAGTGCAGTAGAAGTCAAATATACCAGAGAGCATCTCGCGGGCATCTTTGGCTGGACCGTCGGGATTGATAGCCTCTGCTTTAAGGTAAGCACTGAGTGCCTTGCTCCAATCTGCTTTGCGGGCGTGCAACTTACCTTGCAAGTAATACAGCGTCCCTTTGTCACCTCCTTCGGCAAGAGAGTCGGTGATGAGGCATTGTGCCTCTTCCAACTGCCCATCGGTGATGAGTTGCTGTATCTTATGATGTAATTCTTCTGCCGTCATACCTTTATATATAATACATCTATCGCGCGCCAAAAATGCGGGTGCCAACTCTCACCATCGTACTACCATGCTGCATGGCTATGGGAAAATCACCACTCATACCCCAAGAGCAAGTCGCGAAATCTGGTGAGTCTTTGAAATACAACGCCTTGGCGTGTAAAAAGTATTGGTGTGCTTTGTCAAACTCGGCCGCAATTTGTGCTTCGTCCTCTACATTGGAGGCCATACACATAATGCCAGAAATCTGCACATTGGTGTACTCTCGCCATTGCAATGAAGCTAAATAAGCGTCCAACTCATCAGGAGAAAAGCCAAACTTCGTCTCCTCCGTGGCAATATGCAGTTGCAGCAACACCGGGATAACCCGACCACACTTTGCGCCTTGCTTATTGACTTCTGCCAACAGCTTCGGTGTGTCAATAGCGTGGATGAGGCTAATAAATGGCGCGATGTATTTGACTTTGTTCGGCTGAAGATGCCCGATAAAATGCCAAGCGATGTCTTGTGGCAAACATTGCTGCTTCTCCAAGAGTTCTTGCACCCTACTCTCTCCAAAGATGCGCTGCCCAGCATCGTAAGCCTCTTGCACCAATGCTGCTGGATGAAATTTGCTTACCGCTACCAACGTAAGGGGCTGGCAAGCCGTTTTCACTTCTTGGAGATTTTGCGCAATGCTCATGGAGTTATTGTTATTTCTTGTCAAACTCGGGTTTAGCCGTATAATGGAACACATCCATAATAGCAGTTTCAGTCACGGCCGTTATGCTATAATCGGCCATAATGCCCTTCATGCCTTCATTGACTCGGGCGATAGCATCGGAAATATCAGCAGCTTGAACGAGATAGTTGAAAGTTTGCTTCTTCTCCTTCGCCGTCTTCTCATCAAGCGTGATAAAGGTCAATTTGGCACGATACCACTTGTCGGCACTTTCGCTCGTGGTCTCAAAGATCTCTTGGTAGCGAGTACGCTTAATATCTGTCACCTGAAACTCACCTGTCATACGCGGAGCAATCTCGTCGATAATGCGCTTCTCTGCCTCCGTAAAACTCAGGGCTTCAACGATATTAGGCTCATTGACTTTCTTGATGCTGCCGTCTTGGGCAGTCATCTCATATCTCACTTTACACTCGAACCAGCTATTTTGCATATACTTTCTTATCTTGCATTTATTATTCGCTGCAAAGTTACTAATTTTTATTCAAACAAGCAAATGCTTTGGCAATATCTTTTTCGTTAAAAAATTTCCGCCTACCAGCAAAACAACAAAGGAACGCACCATTGCGTGAGCAATGCAGTGCGTTCCTTATGGTTTATCGTGCTGCGCAAGTGCGCAGGTAAGTATTATTCGCCGCTTTCGAGTTTAGCCTTGAGGGCTGCGAGAGCATCGTTGTCACCGAGCGTGGTGGCAGCTGCGATGTTCTGAGGAGCAGCAACAGCCTCTTCGCGACGCTGGGTGTTACGAGCGGCACGCTGAGCCTTCTTCTCTGCACGTTCGGCAGCACGCTGTTCGTCTTCAAACGTACGGCTGTGGCTGAGGAAGATGCGCTTGCTATCCTTGTTGAATTCAAGCACCTTGAAGGGCAGAACTTCACCCTTCTGAGCGTGGCTACCATCTTCCTTAACGAGATGCTTGGGCGTAGCAAAGCCTTCAACACCCTGTTCGAGCTGAACAACAGCACCCTTCTCGGTAAGTTCTACGATGGTACCATCGTGCGTGCTGCCTTCGGTGAAGATGCCTTCGAATACATCCCAAGGATTCTCTTCGAGTTGCTTGTGACCGAGGCTGAGACGGCGGTTATCTTTGTCGATTTCGAGTACAACGACTTCAATGTCTGCACCGACCTGCGTAAATTCGCTGGGGTGCTTCACCTTCTTCGTCCAACTCAAGTCGGAAATGTGGATAAGGCCATCCACGCCCTCTTCAAGTTCTACGAACACACCAAAGTTGGTGAAGTTGCGAACGCGTGCCTGGTGACGGCTACCAACGGGATACTTGTTTTCGATTTCCTGCCAGGGGTCTTCCTTGAGTTGCTTAATGCCGAGCGACATCTTGCGCTCTTCGCGATCGAGGGTAAGGATGACAGCATCCACTTCGTCGCCCACATGGAGGAATTCCTGTGCGCTGCGCAGGTGCTGGCTCCAAGACATCTCGCTGACATGGATAAGACCTTCAACACCGGGAGCAATCTCAACGAATGCACCATAGTCGGCCATGACGACAACCTTACCATGTACCTTGTCGCCCACTTTGAGCTCGCTGTCGAGAGCGTCCCAAGGATGAGGCATGAGTTGCTTCAAGCCGAGAGCAATGCGCTTCTTCTCTTCGTCGAAGTCGAGAATAACGACATTGAGTTTCTGATCGAGTTCCACAATTTCATGAGGATCATTGACGCGACCCCAGCTGAGGTCGGTGATATGGATGAGACCATCTACGCCACCGAGGTCGATGAACACACCGTAAGAAGTGATATTCTTGGCGGTACCTTCGAGCACCTGACCCTTCTGGAGTTTGGAGATGATTTCCTGCTTTTGAGCCTCGAGTTCGGCCTCAATGAGTGCCTTGTGACTAACAACGACGTTGCGATACTCCTGATTGATTTTCACGATCTGGAATTCCATGGTCTTACCCACGAAGATGTCGTAGTCGCGGATAGGCTTAACGTCGATTTGGCTACCGGGAAGGAAGGCTTCGATGCCGAAGACATCAACAATCATGCCACCCTTGGTGCGGCACTTGATATAGCCCTTAATAACTTCCTTGTTTTCAAGCGCAGCATTGACGCGATCCCAACTCTTGCTGAGGCGAGCCTTCTTGTGAGAGAGTAAGAGTTGCCCCTTCTTGTCTTCGGGGTTCTCGATGTAAACCTCAACGGTATCACCTACGGCAAGCTCGGGGTTGTAGCGAAATTCGCTAACAGGAATGATGCCATCGCTCTTGTAGCCGATATTGACAACGACTTCGCGCTTGTTGATGCTGATGACTGTGCCATCAACGACATCATGCTCGTTGATACGGTTAAGGGTTTTGTCGTAAGCAGCAAGCTGCTCGTCATGGCTCTGACTTACTTCCAGAGCACCGTTTTCAAAGGCATTCCAGTCAAAGTCTGACAGGGGTGCCACGTTCTTTACGTTCTCCATTTAGAGATGTTAAGTGAATAATAGGGTTGATAAATTAGGAATTGTCGTAGCCGTCAAGACGTGGTGTCCCGAATGGAGAAGTGGGCTGCACTGACGCTTCACAGGCTTACGGGCTGCAAATTTACAACTTTCCGCTGGGACTGACAAACATTTATCGTGATTTTTTTCGTTGTCCCCTACCTTCCGTCATAAAACAGCAGCAGGAGCCAACCGCACACACTGCGTATGGTCTCCTGCTGCTGCAAAGTCGTGAGGTGAATTTACACCAATTTGCGTATCAACGCTTCGCGCTCACCTGCGAGCAAGTCGATGACTGGAATCTCTATCATCGTATAGGCACCAGCCTTCTGCTTCATCGTCGCTCTTGCCACACTGACAAGCACTTGCGCCGTCAAGGCGGGGTTGTTGATTTGCATATTAAACTCAAAGAGTTGGTTGTGGGTCTTGCCACTAACGCCCTTACGCGTGAGATTGACACTATGGCCTACGTCGTTGAGATCATCTACGCAAGGCACGGGGATAACGTGCGTCTCATCATTGACGAAATAGGGGTCGGTCTTGATGGCCTGCTCTATGGCCTTGAAGTCTGCGCCATCTTCCAGCTCCACATACACCATGCGACGATGCAAGCCCGTACCGATAGGAATGGTCAGCGACAGGGCGTCACGCACACCTGCGATGGCGCGCACCGCCACAGAATGTCCCATAGAACGGCCAGGGCCGAAGTTGGAGTAACTGATGCCCTTGGGGGCGAGCGCTTCGAGCAACGCACGCACCACGGAGTCAGAACCCGGGTCCCAGCCTGCCGAGATGATGGAGACTGCGCCATGGCTTTTGGCTACGGCATCGAGCGAATTGCGGAGGTCGTAAATCTCGGTATGGATATCAAACGAATCTACCGTATTGATACCCAGTGCCAGACATTCCTTGGCGTATTCCTCCACCTTGCGTGTAGGGGTGGCCAAGATGGCGACATCGACATCGGTGAGTTTGCTGATATGATCGACTATCGTATAGCGTCGGAGTTCTTCGGGCTTATTGTCAGCACCACTGCGGCTAACGATACCTACGATTTCAAAGTCTTCGGCGGCTTCAAGGGCTTGCACCGAGAAGCGGCCAACATTGCCTGTGCCGATAACGGCTGCACGTATCTTCTTCATAATTTGCTAACTGTGAAAGTTACGGATGTATGATTTCGCTTGCAAAGTTAGTAAAAAGATATGAAGTAGCACGATATGAGCCCATTTTTTTACATTCGGTACATCAAACTCTTCTCGTGCGTGTCTATGCTGCGGCTTCGTCGGAGGCGTCAGCGATGTCTTGCAGCGCACGATTGACATTATTGGCCAGCGGTTTTTGGAAGGCCAAATAGCCGATGAGTCCGCCGATGACCACACCTACCATCAGGCCTACTACGATGAGTGTCAAGTCCAATAGGCCACCACCGTAGTTGATACGATAGAGTTCGTAGGCATAGAAGATGACAAACACCACGAGGAATGGTATGCCGATGCGGTAGAGCATATAGTCATTCTTGCGCTTGTACTCTCTCAGCGACTTTGCCAAAGCCACAAGGTCGGTATTGGGGTCGTAGAGGAGCATCGCATTGCGGCGGCTACGGTTGTATTGCACCAACTGCATGATGGCATTGATGGTGAAAGAGAAGAGGATAAAGCCTTGAAAGACACGTCCACAGCCTTGCATCTTGACCGAGTACCACAGCAAAGGTATCACGGCGAAGCATATTACCAGCCCCATCAAGTCGAGATGTACCAACTTGCTGACGCGACCTGCAACGGCACGTCGGAGTTGCCGCTCACTGATTTCTGTCTTCTTGTTGAGGAGTTGCTGGAGCAGGTTCATTTGCTCGCGCAATTGTTCTATTTCGTTGGGGGATATGTTGTTTTCTTGTGGCATAGTTGTATGATATTAAGCGGTAAATAAGGGGTTGGTAAATAGCCTATACTTCATTCATATTCATCAGTTGCTGACGGATGCGGACGAGGCGAACGGAAACATTCTTGGCCGAGATGCCAATGATTTTGCCTATTTCCTCGTAGGTCTGATTTTCGAGCCAGAGCAAGACGATGGCGCGATCCATGAGAGCCAGTCGGTGGATACGGTCATAGAGCATCTGCACTTGCTGCTTCTCGCGTGCATCGTCGGGCGAGCAGATTTTGTTGCACAGAGCGTCGATGTTGCTACTCTCGGGCCGACGCTTGCGCTTGCGCTCCTCCGATATGCAGGTGTTCATGGCAATGCGCCATATCCAAGTGCGTATGTTGCTGCGATGCTCAAAGGTATTGAAGCCCTGCCAGATGTTGATGAGTGTCTCCTGCACGAGGTCTTCTACCCTATCGGCATCTTCGCTGAACATAAGGCACACCGTATAGATGGTGCTCTTGTGTTCACGCACCACTTGGTTGAATTGCAATTCTTTGTCTTTCATTTACATTTTAACGGAGCGATTGGTGAAAAATTTTGTTACACCTATTTGACGCCTCTTGCTGCACTTTTACTACACCGCAAGGCAAGATATTTTCGTTTATTTGCGTTACTGATTTTCAGGCTTTTAGAGTGACGCTTCACGACAAGGGCAGACAGCGCGAACTATCTGCCCTTGTCGTGCGAACGCTCTGGGCAGATAGTTGAGATTATCTGGGCAGAGCGTTTCGCCGCCGTGGCTCGGTCCTGTCCATCGTGGCGGCGTGTGTGCTTTCTTGTCGCTTATTCTTCGGAAAAGTCCTTCATCGTCTCACGATAGTCGCCAAGGACATGGTCGCGCGAGACGAAGCCAAGAAATGAGCCGTCGGCGCGCACGACAGGAAGTGTGCTGCTGCCTACGCGGTCAAAAGTATCGAGTACATCTGTCATCGGCGCGTCGGAAAGCAACACCGCCGGGGGCTTACACATCAATTGTCCTGCGGTAAACTCCCGATAAAGTTCGGGACGGAAGATATACTCACGCAGGTGATTGATGGTAATGAGTCCGAGAAAAGTGCCCGCCTTATTGACGACAGCAAAATGATAGTCGCGACTGCGGCCAAAGACTTGTATGATTTGGCTCAACGTCATTTCGGGAGTAAGCGTCGGCCGCTTGGTATCGATGAGCGCGTTGAGCGACAACAGGGAGAGTACCGAGCGGTCTTTGTGGTGCGTCAGCAGTTCGCCGCGTCGTGCCAGTCGCTGCGCATAGATGCTATGAGGCTCAAAGGCGCGTATCGTGATATACGACACGGTGCTCACGATGATGAGTGGCACGAAAAGGTCGTAGCCGCCCGTGAGTTCACAAGTCAGGAATATACCCGTCAGCGGCGCGTGAAACACGCCACTCATCACGCCCGCCATACCGAGCAGCGCATAGTTGGTCAGCGGCACGGTGGTGGCTGGCACCCATGTGTTCCATAGCGAGGCGAAAGCAAAGCCACCGATGCAGCCCAAGAAGAGCGAGGGAGCAAAGGTACCGCCACAGCCGCCACCGCCGTTGGTGGCCGTCGTGGCAAACACCTTGACAAGTATGATGAGCAGCAGATAGACGATGAGCCACTCGCTATGACCATAGAAGAGGGAGTTGTTCATCACCCGTGCGGCTTCCTCGCCCGAGGTGCTGGAGAGCAACGCCGATATCGTGGTGTAGCCTTCGCCGTAGAGCGGTGGGAAGAGGTAGATGAGCAAGGCAATGACACTGCCGCCGAGAGCCATACGCCTATACATACCACCTATCTTGGTGAAGACGTACTCAAAAGCCCCCGTGACACGCGTGAAATAGAGCGAGATGAAGCCGCAGAAGATGCCGAGCAAGATGGACGACGGCACACGGCTTACGACAAACTGGTCGCGCAACTGGAAGTGAAACATAGAGTCACTGCCCGAGAGGAAATAACTCAGACACGTTGCCGTGGCGCAACTGATGAGTAGGGGTACGAGCGACACCATAGTGATGTCTATCATCAGTACCTCTATGGTGAAGACAAGACCGGCAATCGGGGCTTTGAAAATGCCAGCGATAGCCCCCGCAGCACCACAGCCAATGAGTGTCATCACTGCTTTGCGATCCATACCACACCAACGCCCTAATGTACTACCTATGGCACTTCCTGTGAGCACCATCGGCGACTCTGCACCGACACTACCGCCAATGCCGATGGTCAGCCCTGAGGCCACGACCGACGTCCATGTGTTGTGGGAGCGCAGGAAGCCCTGACTGCGCGAGAGCGAGTGGAGTATCTTCGTCACACCGTGCCCTATATCGTCGCGCACGATGTAGCGGATGAAGAGTGCAGAAAGCAGTATGCCGACCACAGGATAGACCAGGTAGAGCCAGTTGCCACTGGTGATGTCGAAACCGTGCGTCAGGAAGTGCTCAATGAAGAAGATGAGGCGCTTGAGCATATAGGCTGCCATCGACGCCAGCAAGCCGATGATAAAACTCAGCAAGACGAGAAACTGACGACGTGCCAAGTGCTGTTTGCACCACATGAGAGGGGCGTTATATTGCATACGAGAGCAGAGTTTAGCGGATGATGGTCACCTGTGCATCGTTGGTGAGTTTGAGGATGCTGGACGCTGATGCCCCACCCTTTTCACGGCGGCGTGCCTTGCACACGTAATCGACACCCGAGAGTATGTCGTCTGTGATGTCACCGAAGCGCTTGGGCGCAGGCCGTCCGCTCACGTTGGCCGACGTGCTGACGACAGGCCCGCGCATGCGGCGGCAGAGTTGCTTCGAAAATTCTTCTTGCGTTACGCGCAGTGCCGCGCTGCCATCTTCGGCCAAGAGATTGGCTGCCAGCCCACGCGGTGTGTCGTAGATAATCGTGAGCGGCTTATCGGCACACTCAATAAGGCTCCATGCCACCTCTGGCACATTTGCCACGAAGCGTTGTAGCATCGCGTCATTCTCCACCAGGGAAATCAGCGCCTTGCTGTCCGTGCGCTGTTTGAGGGCAAAGACTTTCTGGACAGCCTCGGCATTGGTGGCATCGCACCCGATGCCCCAGATGGTATCCGTGGAATAAAGGATGAGTCCACCTTCGCGCATGACGCGCACGGCTTCGCCAAGGTCTTCGGCCCATCCCGCGGGAAGCGTATAAGGATGTTTAGACATTGTTGCTATTGTTTTTGAATATGACTGCTATTGTTTCAACAAATAGCGGTATTGGGTTGCTATCATGAAAGGATGCACCAAGGCACGTGCGATGGCTGCCATTTCCTTGCGCTCTGCCGTGTGGCATAGTTCGTGACGATGTTTCAGGCAAAAGAGCGTCAGGCGCAAGTAAGCCCAGCAACCGTCGGTCGTATGCAGACGGCAGAGTTCGCGGGCATCTTGCAGCTGCTTCGTGGCAAATGGCAATCCAGCAAGTATGGGCTTCCACTGCTCAAAGCGGTGCTTCAGATGTGGGCGCAGACGTGGGTAGAGGCACAAGGCCTCCCACACGCTCTGCAAGCCATTGCCGAGTGTGCGCTGGCGGTTGCGCGGCTGTTGATACGTGGCGGCAGCACTATGGCGACGTTGCTTTACCAACACGTCGGGCAGATGGGCTATGCGCCCAGCAGCCGCAGCAAGGACTTGGGTCTGCAGGTCGTACATGAAGAAGTCGGTGAGTGGTAAATACGCCAACATCTCTCGGCGTATCAACTGCGTGTGACCGGGCATCATACCAACGTAGAGCATACGCAGCAGCGACAGATTGGGGCGACGCTGGTCGTAATCTACGGCGATAGCCTCGTTTTCGCTAAACGGCATACTCATGCCTCCCACCAGCCACACTTCGCCGCTCATCGCCGCCACTTGTTGCTCCAATTTGCTTGGTTGCCAAAGGTCGTCCTGGTCTGCTATGGCTATCAACGCGCAACTTGCGCGACGCATTGCGCTGAAGAAATTGGCATTGATGCCATGCGTTCCCTCGTTGCGGTAAAGACGGATTTGCGGATATCGCGTAGCGTAATCCGTCAAGATGGCCCACGTCTCATCCGTTGAGCCGTCATCCTGTACCACGATTTCCGTAGCAGGCAGCGTTTGCTGCAAGATGCTGTCCAACTGCGCGCTGAGATACGCGGCACCATTGTAGGTGCACATGACGACCGACACGCCTACTTCTGCCATCTTTTACGCGCTTTTAAGAGTATTGTCATCAGCAATGCCAAGCCGATGCTCAGCACTAGATACAGCACTAACCCTGTATAGACGGCACCGGTCTTGGCCATACCAATGGTGTAGGCGCGCACCACAGGATGCACGGCAAAGAGGCAAGCAGATATACCACCCAGCCATACGAAGACGGCCTTCACCTGTTCGCTTCCGATAAGTCGCGCTAATGGCAATGTGGCCATCAGCAGGAAAACAGGCGAAACGAGCCACAACAAAGCATTGAAAGCCGAGAGCAGCAACAGCACGAGCCCGAGGACTTGGCAACGCCAGCCACTACACATATACTGCCAACGCGCCATCGCAATACCTACGCCAAAAGGCAGCATCGAGCCAATGCAGTTGTAGCGCATATAGTTAAACAGGTCAAGATCAGGTTGTCCCCAATCCATGCGCCAGTCGAAGCCCAAAGCCGCGGCTTGAAGCAGCCAGCAGAAGCCGACCATAACGGCCAACACCTTAAAGCCACGCCAGCGACGCAGTATCACTATATATATAAGGTATAACTGCATCATCAGTGAGAAGAACCACCACGGGCCCAAGATGAGGTCGCGCACCGGCTGCAGATTATTGACGAAGGCGACAAGGCAGAACACTTGGTCGGGGCGATGTCCCCAGTTGCCCCCTATCGTTTCTAT
>JAGHRU010000127.1 GCA_018066225.1 Candidatus Equimonas enterica | reverse complement strand
CGTGTGAGACCACCGCGACCGATGACAGCGTCGAAGTCGATGGCAATGTCGCGTGCAGCCAGTTCTTCGAGGATGTACTTCTTGCGCATGGGGAGTTGCTCGTTGATTTCCTTATACTGGGCGAGTTCCTCCACGTTGTGCTTGATGTTCTTGACAAACAGGGGCTCTTCGTCGTTATAGACGGCAATCTTGGTGCTGGTAGAGCCGGGGTTGATAACGAGTATCTTCATGGTTGTGTTAAGGATTATGCGAAGTGAGAGTGTCGGCCTATCGCTTGCTGACTGCGATGGCTGCGCAGAGGCTGCAGAACTTGGCGTCGATGCTGTCGCCGCGTGAGGTGAGCACGACGGGGCACTGGGGGCCAAAGAGCATACCAGCGATGAGGGCGTCGGCGAAGAGGGTGAAACTCTTATAGACGCCGTTGCCCATCTCAATGTCGGAGAACATCAAGACATCGGCTTTACCTTCGAGCTTGGACTCCAAATGCTTGTCAGCCAAGCCTTCGGGCGAAAGTGAGCAGAGCAGGTCGAGCGGACCGTCGAGCAGGATGTCGCCAAACTCACCAGCCTCGGCACGCTCTTTGAGCGCAGCGTAGTCGAGGGTGATGGGGAACTTCTCCGAGGTCTTCTCCGTGCAGTGCAACATAGCGATGCGCGGCTGCTCTATGCCGAAGCAATGGCAGAGGTGAGAAGCGTAGCGGATTTGGGCTGCGCGTTGCTCCACTGTGGGGTTGGGGATAACGGCGGCATCGGTGATGAAGAGCAGGCGTTTGAGACGCGGGATGTCCACCACGGCGATGTGGGTGAGCACAGCGCGCTTGGTCTTTTCTTCATCGAGGTAGGGGAGTATGCCGGTCTGCTTGTTGAGCACAGCGCGCAGGAGGACGTCGGTATTGACCAGACCTTTCATAATGACATCGGCCTTACCTTCGCGTACGAGAGCCACGGCGGCGGCAGAGGCTTCCTCGGGGCTGTCGGCATTGACAAAACTGAGGTGCTCCATCTCGGCAGTGAGATTTACAGCCGCCAATGTTTCCTCGCGGTGACCAACGAAAATAGCGGTGGCAAAGCCATCGCTTACAGCACGACGCACAGCCTCTGGGGTGTGGCCATCGTGAGCCCATACTACGGCGACGCGAACGCGCTCACCGCTATTTTTCAACTGCGTGCGCAGCTGGTCGAAACTTTTGATTGCTTCCATTTTATAGAGTGCTTGATATTAACGCTGCAAAGTTACGAAAAAAACGCGATATGCCGTTGCCTTTTCACGATTTTCTCCGTTTGCTGGCATTTTTTCGCCTTGTTTACGCCGTTTCGTGCATCGGGTGCGTCGTGTTGTCCTATTTTTCGGGTGAAACGGTCTGCCCAGTTTATTCGCACGACAAGGGCAGACCGTGCGAACGATGTGCCCTTGTCGTGCGCACGGATTGGGCAGATGGTTGCTAATGTGTCGCAAGGTTGGTATAATGCGCTCTGTGTGAGGCTTTTGCGTCTGCTGTCCTGAAAGTCGGTTGTTGGTAGGTAAAGCAAAAGAAGAAGGTGCATCACAGCAGATGCACCTTCTTCTCTCGATAGTGACTCGCGCGGGATTCAAACCCACAACCTTCTGATCCGTAGTCAGATGCTCTATTCAGTTGAGCTAGCGAGCCTGCGATGTCGGATTTCGTGTCTCGGGAGAGCACATTTCCGAAATGCGAGTGCAAAATTACGGACTTTTTCTGAACTGACCAAGCGTTTTGCCTGATTTTTCAGAAAAAGTCCGCAATTTAAGGCTTTTTGCCCTGCTTTTGGACGTTTGCCGCTGTGGCGACGGCCGAAAGTTAGTACACTTCCACTTTTTCCGCCAAGCGTTTTGCCTTGTCGCGCAGTGCGTCAAGGTCGGCATCCATATCGCCACCCACGGTGACGACACCCATGCGGCGATTTATGCGCGTTGTGGGTTTGCCGAAGATGCGCAGGTCAGCGTCTTCTTCGCAGGTCTGCTCCAAGCCGCGATAGCGTGGGGTGTCACTCGAAGCGATGGGGGATAGAATGACAGCGCTCGCGCCCTTGCGGTATTGCTTGATGCAGGGGATGGGCAGACCGAGGACGGCGCGGAGATGGAGCTCAAACTCGTTGAAGTTTTGCGTCGGAGCGAGCGTCACCATACCTGTGTCGTGGGGACGTGGCGAGAGTTCGCTGAAATAGACCCCATCTTTCTCGGAGAGGAAAAATTCTACGCCCCAGATGCCTGCGCCTGTGAGGGCTTCGGTGACAGCGGCTGCCATACGTTGGGCTTCACTTAGATGCTCTGGCTTAATGGCAGCAGGCTGGAAACTTTCGCGGTAGTCGCCACCCTTTTGCACATGTCCTATGGGAGGGCAGAAGAGGGT
>JAGHRU010000117.1 GCA_018066225.1 Candidatus Equimonas enterica | reverse complement strand
CTGGTGCCCGATGCTTCGAGCGGGCGTGTCGGGAGGTTCATCCAGATATCCACGCCCGAGACGAGGCGCAGCGCGAGTTCCATATCGTAGTCTTCGAGGAAGATAATCTTGCCGAGAAACTCAGGACGTTGTGAAATCTCGTAGATCATCTTGATGAGGCCTTGACCTGCCCCATCAGCAGGATGTGCCTTGCCTGCGAAGAGAAACTGCACGGGGTAATCGGGGTTATTGACTATCTTGTTGAGGCGGTCGAGGTCGGAGAAGAGCAGGTGGGCACGCTTGTAGGTGGCAAAGCGGCGGGCGAAACCGATGAGCAGTGCATCGGGGTTGATTTTTTCCAGCAGATTGACCACGCTTGACGGGTCGCCGTTGTTCTTGAGCCATGTGGCGCGGAAACGCTTGCGGATGTACTTGGTGAGGCGTTGTTTCAGGGCCACGCGCGTCTGCCATATTTCTGTGTCGGGGACGTCATAGATGTGGCGCCACATCTGGGTATCGGCGAGGTGGTCGAGGTAGTCTTGGCCGAAGTATTTGCGGTGCAGGGCTTTCCATTCCGAGGCTGCCCAAGTGGAGTAGTGTACGCCATTGGTGACGTAACTTACATGGCTCTCGGCGGGGTGGGCGTTGTATTGCTGATAGTATTCGTCGTGGGAGAGGGTGGTGTGTTCGCGTGCTGTCTCGTCGGGGAAGTAGCCGGGCCAGATGCCCTTAAACATCTGCTGACTCACTTTGCCGTGCAGCCAACTGACGCCATTGACCTCCTGACAGGTCTTGCAGAGGAAGGTGGACATGCAGAAACGCTCATTGGTGTCCGCAGGATTTTGACGGCCGAGGCCGATGAACTCTTCCCATGTGATGCCGAGACGCTGGGACACATCGTGGAGGTATTTGTCCAGAAGGCCGGCATCGAAGTAGTCGTGGCCAGCAGGCACTGGGGTGTGGACGGTGTAGAGCGAACTGGCGCGTACGAGTTCCAATGCCTCGGCAAAGGAGTATCCCGAGGCCGTATAGTCCATCAAGCGTTGCACGTTGCAGAAGGCGGCGTGGCCTTCGTTGCAGTGATAGACCTGCGGGTGTAGTCCCAGGCGTTGGAGCGTAAGCACACCGCCTATGCCGAGCAGATACTCCTGCTTCATGCGGTTTTCCCAGTCGCCGCCGTAGAGGGTGTGGGTGATGCTGCGGTCCCATTCCGAGTTGCTCTCCAAGTCGGTGTCGAGCAGATAGAGCGACACGCGTCCTACGGCGGCACGCCATAGCGCGGCGTGGACGATATAGCCGGGGAAGGGTACGTCGATGATGATTTGCCTGCCGCCTTCGTCAAGGACTTTTTCGATGGGGAGTCTCTCGAAATCTTGTGTTTCGTAGCCTGCTATCTGCTGGCCGTCGGTCGATAGCGACTGCGAGAAGTAGCCATAGCGATAGAGGAAGCCGACAGCCACCATATCGACATTGCTGTCCGAGGCCTCCTTGATGTAGTCACCAGCCAGGATGCCAAGGCCACCGGAGTAGATTTTGAGGATACGGTTGAGGCCATACTCCATGCAGAAATAGGCCACCGAGGGGCGGTCTGTGCGTCGCGGTGTGTCGATGTAGTCGCGGAAGTGGCGGTAGGTCGTCTCGACGCGTTGCATCACTTCGGGGTCTTCGCTCATCGCTTTGAGCCGTTTGTAGCTGAGGCTTGCGAGCATGGCGATAGGGTTCTTGCGTACCTCGTGCCAAAGTTGATGGTCAAGGCTATCGAAGAGGTTGATGCCTTCTTCGTTCCACGTCCACCAGAGGTTGTGGGCGATCTCGTCAAGCGCGTGGAGTGCATGGGGAACATGGGTTTTGACCGTCACGGTCTGCCAAGAAGGCTGGTTGGCATTGATGATATTGAGACTCATGGGATAATGTGTGTGATGTTGGGGTGTGGTTTATTTTAATTGGGCAGTTGGTTTCATTTTAGTGGGCAGTAAAATGTATTTTAGTGGGCAGTAAAATAAATTACAATGGGCAGTGTAATAAATTTTAACGGGCACTAAAATCGCAGGCGAAGCGCAGTGTCTAATCACGATGAGGGCAAAGCGCGTTGTTCGTCTCGCCTTTCGCGTGCTGCATCGCGCTGCTGTGCGGTGCAGAGTGCCTTGGCGTAAGCCTCTTGGTAATGGGTGATAAAGTGCTGCCAATGAGCGCGTTGTGACAACTTAAATGCGGCGCTTCGCATCGCTGTGCACTGGCGTGGAGAAGTGCCTGCCAAGTCGCGGATGGTCTCGGCGATGGTTTGTGCCAAGTCGGCCGTATTGTCGTCGTCGCGGTGCAGCACGCAGACACCGTCTTGCAGCGTTGTCGGATGGCGCAGCGTGGCTGCTGCCCACTGGCCGAAGCCCGCGAGGTCTGTCGTGAGTGTTGGGGTGCGAAAGGCGATGCTTTCGAGCGGTGTGTAGCCCCATGGCTCATAGTACGACGGATAGACCGTGAGGTCTGACGCTGTCAGTGCATCGTAGTAGGACAACTGGACGATGCCGTCGTTGCCGTCCAGGTAGCATGGCACTAACAGCACCTTGACAGGGCTGCCGACGGGGGCATCGAGTCGCAACTGCTGTATGTCGCGCACGAAAGCGTCTTCGTGGAAGTTGTGCAGGTCGTGGGTGATGAAGGGATGGGGCAGGGCTTGTGGTTGCTCCGTATTCATGTTGGACAGCAAGTCGGGGCGTGGCTCTCTGACCCAGCACGGCACGGTGATGATGGCCAACACCTGCTTGTCGCTGCCTTGCAGCAGGGCTTTGAGGCGTGCGAGGGCTTCAAGGAAGACATCGAAACCCTTGCAGCGGTAGTCGTTGCGCCCCGAGGTGGAGACGATGAGCGTGTCGGACGGCAGCGTCTCTCCCGTGAGGGCTTGCGCTATGTGAAGCCAGCGTTGGCGTGCCTTGTGGCGCTTGCTTGTGAAGGCCTTGCCCACGGGGACGAAATCGCTTTCAAAGCCATTGGGCAGGACGACATCGGGCTCGCGCTCCAAGAGTTGCTTACACTCCTTGGCGGTTATGCTGCTCACGGTGGTGAAGCAGTCGGCATAGTGGGCGCACTGCCGCTCCAGGCTGTGCTTGGCTTCCATGTTGAGTTCTGCGGCCATCTGATGGCCGTGGTAGCCCGAGAAGTATTTGTAGAGCAGTTTGCCGTTGCCCGTGATGCTGCGTCCTATGCTCGTGGCGTGCGTGGTGAAGATGGTGGCTATCTCGGGCACTTCTCGGCGAAGCCAAAGCATCCCCATGCCTGCCATCCATTCGTGGGCTTGGTAGATGACATTAGGGGCTTTGCGTGCCAAACAATGACGATAGACAGCCGCAACGAAGCGGGCAGCGGCGACGCTAAACAGCGCGGCCTCGTCATAGTCGCCATAGGCGTGCAGCGAATCGACGCCGAAATGCTCCCATGCTCTGGCGTAGAGGTCGTTACGCTCTGCGCGCAGCGACGTGGCATCCACCAAGATGGCGATAGGCCGCCCCGGTACTTCCCAGCGGCCGATGCGCATAGCGAGGCCTTCTGCGGCCGCAGCCTTTTGCCACGAGCGCAGCAGACGACCGTCGGGCACAAAGCCTGTCTGGCCTTCCGCGTCGCCCATATCGGGGCCGATGAAGACGGCGTGGTCGCCATAGAGCCGCTGCATCGTGGCAGCACGCGAGGCCAGCACGGTGTAGATGCCGCCCACCTTGTGGCAGACTTCGTGGCTGACCTCAAAAATGTATTGCGGAGTGAAAAAAGAAGATTTTACGTCATTCATACTGCAAAGTTAGCAATAAAAGCAGAAATAAACGGCGTATATCGGCTGCTTTTTGGCTTAAAGCACACCAATATACACCTGTTTTGTTTCTACAACTTTGCAAAATTCGGCACAAAGGCACTTAAGGTAGGTTCTATAACTTAGTCTTTTCTTTGTTCCGGGTAGTATTCTATGCCTCTACTCGGCCGCTTTTGGGCTCTTCTCTCGCATCTTCCTTCCTTTCATTCAGTCACGGTGCCCGCCCCGCTCCTTCATAAAAGAAAGAAATCTACTTCGGAGTAGCCGCAAAATCGTCACGAGCTAATTTATAGAACCTACCTTAGCGTGTCGCTTTGTTGAGCCAGAAGATGAGGGAAACGTAGATGAGCAGATTGGTGATAAAAATCCACGTCAGTCCTGTCCCCAAGACGAACATAACGCTGTTGAGCGCGATAAACACGATTTGCAGTCCTACGATGTAGCAGAGCGTTTGGTGCATCGTGAAGCCGTTGATGAGGAACAGATGGTGGATGTGCGTCTTGTCGGCTTCAAAGATACCTTTGCCGCGCCACATACGACACAGGGCAACACGACACAGGTCGAAGACGGGCACGATGACAAGGGTGTAAGACATCAATATGGCCACAGGGCGTGCAGGAAGCACCTCTGGCTTGTCCATGGCGTATTTTATGGTGAGATAAGCGATGGTGTAGCCCAAGATGAGGCTACCCGTATCGCCCATAAAGATCTTGGTGCCGCGCTCCACCTTGCCCAGCATATTGTAGAGGAAGAAGACGAAAAGCGCACCGATGAGGCTGCCCGAGAGCACGGTGTAACTCACGACGCCCAAGCGCAGAAACAAGAACGTGAGGATGCCGAGCGAGAGCATACCAAGGCTGGAAGACAGACCGTCGATGCCATCAATCAGATTCCACGAATTGACGATGATGAGTATGATAAATACGGTGAGCGGATAGCTGACCCAGACGGGAATGGACCAGATGCCGCAAAAACCGTAAAGGTTGTTGAGATACAGCCCACAGAGTGGCATGAAGAGCGCAGATACGAATTGCACTAAAAACTTGATGGAAGCCCGCATCCCTATCAAGTCGTCCATGACACCGATGAGATAGATGAGAAACATGCCGCACACCAAGACCAAAGAAGACGTCTGTATGGGGGTGCTACTCGTGTGGCGCAACATCATCAGCAGCATCGCTGCTCCTATGCCGATGACCATGGCTGGCGCAAAGAGCGTCCCTCCCAAGCGCGGGATGTCTTCCATGTGTACCTTGCGCTCGTTGGGCTTGTCGTAGAGTCTAAATTGGCGGCAGATGCGTAGCAGCAGAGGCATGCCGAAAGCCAAGGCAATGGCACTGAAAACAAACGCAGTGATGGGGTATATATAGAGAGGTGTGCTGGTCATAGCGATTGAAAGGTTATAGGTGTATAACGCATTTGGGCGGCGAAAATTGTATCTCTCCCGATATTTTTAAGGCTTATTGGGTGGAAAATGTTAAAAACATCGTGTTTCATGTGCGCGTGTAAGGGAAATTTTGTAATTTTGCACGCATCTATGGATACGCTCAATACATCGCAGGAGTTTGAGCAGGTGATGAACATCTGCCGCGAACTCTTTATCAAGAAAATGCACGATTACGGCACGGCGTGGCGCATCTTGCGCACCACGTCTTTGACCGACCAGATCTACATCAAAGCCAACCGCATACGCTCGCTTCAGACCAAGGGCGTGACGAAGGTTGGCGAGGGTATCGTGCCCGAATTTATCGGTATCATCAACTACGCCATTATGGGGCTTATTCAACTCGAAATAGGCGTGGCCGACGGCACCGAAGAGCAGGACCTGCACGACGAGCGGGCAGAGGCGCTCTACGACAAGCAAGCCAAGATGGCGCTCGAACTGATGTTGCGCAAAAACCACGACTACGACGAGGCGTGGCGTGCTATGCGCGTGTCGTCGTATGCCGACCTCATATTGATGAAGATTTTTAGGACGAAACAAATCGAAGACCTCGAAGGTGAGACCCTCGTTAGCGAAGGCATTGCGGCTAACTACTTAGATATACTCAACTACTCCGCCTTCGCGCTCATCAAACTTGTGGTCGAAAAACAACAAGACTGACCTTTTTTATGTTTCTCCGTCTGCTTGCCTACACCGCTCGTTTCCTTTTAGCCTTCACGTTCCTGTTTAGTGGATTTGTCAAGGCTGTGGATCCTATGGGCATGGCCTACAAGTTGGAGGCTTACATGCAGGCGTGGCACATCGGCTTTACGGCCGATATGCTGGCGTTGCAGTTGGGAGGGCTGATGCTCGCTACGGTGGAGTTTGGTCTTGGCATTCACCTTTTGCTGGGAATGCGTAGCCGTTTCACTTCGCGTGCGACGCTGGCCTTTATGCTCGTGTTTACGCTGCTCACAGTGTATGTCTTCGTGGCCAATCCTATCAGTGACTGCGGCTGCTTTGGTGAAGCCGTAGTGCTGACCAACGGCGAGACGCTGTGCAAGAACATCGTGCTGCTCATTGCCGCCGTCATCGTATGCTTTCGTGTGGAAGTCTTGCGCAACTTGCGGTTTATCAGCGAGCGCAGTGGCTGGCTCACCAGTCTCTATGCCATAGTCTTTATCATTGTACTTGGGCTCAACTCCTTGGCCTATCTGCCGCCCATAGACTTCACGCCCTATCGCGTGGGTACGGATATGCGAGAAGCCATGAGGGGAGAGTATGCCACGACATTTACTTACACGAAAGACGGCATCACCAAGACTTTCGACGAGTCGCACCTTCCCGATACGACATGGACCTATGTTGATAGCGAGACACAGACCATCATGGCACCACAGATTGCCGATTTTGCTTTGACGGATACGGCAGGCTGTGATGTGACCGACGCCATCCTCGGCGCATCGGGCAACGTCTTCTTGATGATATTGCCCCATGAGCCTTCTGCTGATGCTGGAAGTGTGGACCGCATCAACGACATCTACGATTACTGCATTGACCACGGCGCACAAATTTACACCGTTACGGCTGCTACGGCGCGCCAACGCAGCCATTGGAAAGACCTCACGGGGGCTAACTACCAATTCCTTCAAGCCTCCGACGACATAGTAAGGGCGATGGTGCGTTCCAACCCCGGATTGCTGCTAC
>JAGHRU010000194.1 GCA_018066225.1 Candidatus Equimonas enterica | reverse complement strand
GGCTACTGCCAGTCTTTATAAGGACGCGCCCGCAGATAGGCGTTGCGGTAGCGGCGGTCAGCAGTGACCTCTTGACCGATAAACGCGGGCAAAGCAGCCGTTTCATCGGCCGCAGAGAGTTCCACTTCGGCCACGACAAGGCCAGCGTTGTCACCCAAAAATTCATCGACCTCAAAGGTATGCCCCTCGTAAGGCACCAGATAGCGCACCTTTTCGACGATGCCGGGCTGGCAGAGCCGCATGAGCGCAAGTCCTTCGCCATAGGCTATCTCCTTCTCAAACTCAAAGCGGGAAAGGCCACCGTCGTAGCTCGCGCCCTTGATGGTGAGATAGGCCTGCTTGTCGCGCAACCGCACACGGACGGTGCGTGTGCCGTCGGCACAGAGGTAGCCCTGCGCAATGTGCGAATGACTCGTTGCGAGAGACTTGAAGTCGCCCCGCACCAGGAATTTGCGTTCTATTTCTATCATCAGTACTGCGCTGATAGGACGCGACGTTTACATCGAGAGGTAAAGGATGGTTACAAGGACTATCCCCACAACGATGAGACCGATGAAGATGCCATTGACCGTGCGGCGTGCTTGACGCTCTTGCTTGGCTTCGCGCAATGCTTTCTTTGCCTTATGATTTTTATTGCTCATAGTATTAATGTTATTTATTGGTTGATATTGTCTTGTGTCTCTGCAAACTCCATGAGATAGGCCTTTATGAAGCCGTCCAGTTTACCGTCCATGACAGCACCCACGTCACTGGTCTGGTAGCCTGTGCGGTGGTCTTTGACGCGTCGGTCATCGAAGACATAGGAGCGTATCTGTGAGCCCCACTCTATCTTCTTCTTGCCGGCCTCTATCTTGGCTTGCGCCTCTTTGCGTTTCTGCAATTCGCGGTCGTAGAGTTGCGAACGGAGCAGCCGCATCGCGTTCTCGCGGTTTTCGAGTTGCTTACGGCTCTCGGTGTTTTCTATGAGGATTTCTTCCTCTTCGCCCGTGTCGGGGTCTTTATACTGATAGCGTAGGCGGACGCCCGTTTCCACTTTATTGACATTCTGGCCACCTGCGCCGCTGGAGCGGAAAGTGTCCCAACTGATGCGCGAAGGATCGACATAGACCTCGATGGTGTCATCGACCAGCGGCGTGACAAAGACCGAGGCGAAAGAGGTCATGCGCTTGCCTTGGGCGTTGTAGGGTGATACGCGCACGAGGCGATGCACACCGTTCTCCGATTTGAGGTAGCCGTAGGCCATGTCGCCCTCTATGGTCATCGTGCAGGTCTTGATGCCTGCTTCGTCGCCTTCTTGGAGGTTGGTCAGCGTGACGCGATAGGCGTTAGCCTCGCCGTAACGCATATACATACGCATGAGCATCTGCGCCCAGTCTTGCGACTCCGTGCCGCCTGCGCCCGAATTGATTTTGAGCACGCAGGCCATGCTATCCTCTTCCTGGCGCAGCATATTTTTGAGTTCCAAGTCCTCGATAGCGGCGATGGCTTTGGCGTAAGCCTCATCGACTTCCGCCTCCGTCACCATCTCATCTTTATAGAACTCAAAGGCGAGCGCCAATTCTTCGGCAAGCGTCTCCACTTGCTTGTAGCCTTTGAGCCACTTCTCCAGGCCCTTGACGAGTTTCATCTGGGCTTCGGCGCGCTCGCGGTCGTCCCAGAAGGTGGGATCTTGTGTGCGCAACTGCTCCTCTTCCCACTGCATCTGCTTGGCAGGAATGTCGAGATAGCGGTGGAGTTGCGCCGTGCGCTCCTGCACTGCTTTAAGTTGGTCGCTCGTTATCATTACTTGTTGATGGTCTTCTTACCGTCTTGCACGACGATGCCACGCTCGGCCTTGGCGGCCTTGCGTCCGCTGATGGTGTAGGTCACACCGGCACGGCTATCCGTCACCGTGGCGTAGCCGATGCCCTCCTCGGGGTCTTCGGCGGTATAAGTCGTGGTGAAAGGCACCTTGATTTCCTCATTTTGCTTGATGTCATCGAGGCCATCGAAGGTAAAGGTAAACAAGCCAGCGGGGATGGTAACGGCATATTGGCCAGCCAAGCAGGTGCCGTTCTCGCCAAAGGCTGCGCTACCATTGGGCACGAAGCCGATAGTATAGACACCTTCCTGCTGCTTCTCAACGTAGCGGGAAGAGGTCTTGGCTACGCTGACACCACTGGCATCGGTAAGCGTAATCTGCGAAGCCTTGACATTGCTCAGCGTCGTCGTGGCAGGGCCTTCGAAGGTGAGCGTCATCGTCTGGAAGGCTTCGAGCGTAGCGTCTGCCTCGGGGACGGTGGTGAAGGTGTATTCCGAAGACGGCGGCGTGGGCTCCACATACTCCACAGGCAGGCTGCTGAGCGGTACGCAGACGCAGTTGTGCACCTGGCTGTCGGTGAAGTCCTTGGGGCAGTCTGCCGTCGTGGGATAGCGGTAGTTGTCCCACGAGGTGATGAAGGCTACGACTTGCATTTTGCTGATGTCGTTGTGTGCATAACCCTTTGTGGGGTTTTCGGCGGGCACGGTATAGGTGAAGACGTGACGGAACGTACCATCTTCGTTGAGTTGCATGGGCTCGCCGTGTATACCAGCGATGTAGGCGCGGCAGACGTCGTTGTGCACATAGTCGCTGCCGCCACTGCTCTGATAGGCCACGATGCCGCTCTCGGTGAGGACGCAATCCACGCGAAGGTCGGGCAGTTTCTTGCCGACTTCGCCCTTGACAACGACAGTGAGCAGACGGGTCTCGGGGTCGAAGGTGGAGCCCTCGATGGAGATGTCGGCCCATGTCTTGGCTTGCAGACGGCGCGCTACGGGGCCTTTGTCATTGGGCAACAGCGAGGCCACTTCGGTGGGGTCGGAACAGTTGTTAGCGTAGCGGTCCACCATCACGTTGGGGGCACTGGAAATGCCGTAACTGTTGGCCAAAGCCACATTGCCGTCTATCTGCAAGGTGGTACTCGAGTAGTGGTAGTGCGCGATAATGGCCACACGATCGGGGAAGACCTCTGCGCTCTTCTCCACATAGGTACGTGCCGCAGGGCAATACGGACAATTCTGTCCCGTGAAGTCTTCCACGAGCACACGGTGGCGGTCGTATTGCTTACCCGTATAGTTGATGTCTTGGGCTTGTGTATATTGCGCCGCGCACAGCAAGAGGGCAAACGCCCATTTCAATATCTTCATAAGTCAAGAGAGATTGACGTCATTAGGGAATGGTGATCGATGAAGCGGCCTTATTTGACGATGGTCTTCTTGCCGTCGATGATGTTGAAGCCCTTGACAGGCGTCTTCATCTGGCGACCATCGAGACCGTAAATGCCCTGCTGGGTTTCACTGCGCAGCACCGTGCCGACACCCTCACGGGGATTTTCGGGTTCCTTGGCGTGCTCGGGATCGGGCAGGTCGGCCACCTTGACGCTCACGCAGTTGTGCACCTCGCTGTCCTTGAAGTCCTTCTCGTCGCCCGTAGGCTTCTGAACGTAGTTGTCGTAAGAGTTCACGAAGGCCACGATGCGCATTTGCTCGGGGTCGTTGTGGGCGTAGCCCTTGCTGGCACTATACGCCGGGATGGTATATTCATACTCACAGCGGTAAGTGCCGTTGGCCTTCAACTTGAGCACCTCACCCAAGGCACCAGTGACATAAGCACGGCAGACATCGTTGTGGGTGTACTCGCCAGAGACACCAGCCTGCGTGGCGATGATGCCGCTCTCGGTCAGCATGACATTGATGCGCAAGTCGGGCAACGCCTTGCCCACCTCGCCATTGACGATGATGTGCAACTTGCGCGTAGCGGGGTCGTAACTGCTGCCTTCGAGGGTGATGTCGAGGTCGGAAGCCACACGCAGGCGTGCTCCTGCTGCATCGTTGTCCGAGCCAATCGACACGGGGTCAATCAGCGTGCTGCGACGGCTGCGCGACATAGCGATGCGGTCGCGCATGCACTTGGGTGCGCCGCTGATGTTGTAGGCAGCAGCCAATGCCGTATTGCCGGGGATTTGCAGCGTACCGCTGCTGTAATGGTAGTGCGCTACGACGGCTATCTCATCGGGGTGACGCTCCACGCCCGCATCGATGCTACGGCGCGCCTCGGGACAATACTGGCAGCCTTGACCTGTGAACTGCTCTACGAGGACTTGATGACGGGTGTAGGTCTTACCCGTGTACTCTACTTCGCCTACTTGGGCAAACACACCGACAGTCATACAGAAAGCGGCAAGGAGTGTGAAGATTTTGTTTCGCATGGTTGTAGTTATTATTTTCGGGTGACAAAGTTACGAAAAAGCACACAAACCACCAACACTTTGCCGCCATTTTCTGCCTTTCAGCCCTATATTTGCCGACGAAGCGGGTTATCATC
>JAGHRU010000101.1 GCA_018066225.1 Candidatus Equimonas enterica | reverse complement strand
ACTTCAGCCTCTATGGCGTGTTCAATGCCAACGTCACGAAGCTTACGCCGTGTCTGCCGCCGCCGCTGGAGCGTCCTTGACGCTGCGTATCGCGAGAAAGCGTGAATATATTATATTATAGTTAGTAACGTTTAATGTGCAAAATGCGCCATCGGCAGCACAGCCCGCATGCAGGGTGTTGTGAAACAGTCTGTCTGCGAGTCCCTGCTCGCCTCTCAGAGTAGAGGCAGATGATGAGCGCATCGCGTTATAAATATCTTTGTTATTTGCCGCAGGCAACGCGGGTAGCCGCTGTCGGGAGACAGTGCTGCTCGCGCCCTGCCTTTTTTGTGCCCTTTATCGTATGTCCCGACGAGATGCTACTGCTGCGCTGCCACGCCGAAATACTTGCGCAGCAACTGCTGCGCTGTGGCGATGGGGTCGCCCTCTGGCACGGGCGAGTAGCGACGGTGGAGCGCATCGGGCGAGAGCATCGCGGGGAGGTCGTGCGCCCATGCCCAGTCGGAGGCAAACCAGCCTTCGGGTGGGGCTTGCAGGTCGTGGGTGAAGTAGTAGTGCCAGCGTGGGTAGTAGAAGTCGCTGAGCAGGCCTTGCCACTGGCGGTAGGCGTAGTCGTGCAGACCGCCTGCCTCGGCTTGCGGCTGACCGCCCCAAGTGGTGAGCAGCGTGCGGGCGTTGTCGAGTTCCAGCCAGTCGGCATCTGCCGTCGTTGCCTCACTGACTTCGGCGGCTATCTCGGGACGCAGCACGGTGACGAAACGCTCGGCAGCACCTTCGCCGCCTATGCGGCATAGCAGTCGGGCAACAGCATCGGGGTGAGCAGCGGCAAGGGTAGGGCAGAGTAGCGCAAGCAGAAGCCCTACGAAGTGGAGGCGTATGCGGTGAGAAGACATCGGCTTTGGCATAGGGTGTTGAGAGAGCAAAGGTACATCTTTTGCCCTAAATAGCCGCGCTGCCGACTGCGATGTCCTAAAAAATAGCGTGAAAGGGCAAAAAAAACGAGCAAAGCCTTGGCCGTGTCGCCAGAATGTGCTAATTTTGCACCGCAATTGAGATACGAGAGTATTTCGCTTGGTACCATGGCCGATCGGTTAGGTAACGGTCTGCAAAACCGTCCAGCGCGGTTCGACTCCGCGTGGTACCTCACAGCATAAGAGAGCACGTCGGCCAAGCCAGCGTGCTCTCTTGCTTCATACTCGCACCTTGCTCCTATCAACTTCCTGCTTATGAAACCACTCGCTGAACGCTTACGCCCTACGACTCTCGACGACTACATCGGCCAGCAACACTTGGTCGGCCCGGGGGCAGTGCTCCGTAGCATGATAGACTCGGGGCGTGTCGCCTCTTTCATTCTCTGGGGACCGCCCGGCGTGGGCAAGACGACGCTGGCCAAGATTATAGCCGAGCGCACGGAGACGCCTTTCTACACGCTCTCGGCCGTCAATTGCGGCGTGAAAGAGGTGCGTGAGGTCATAGAGCGAGCACGCAAAAACCGCTTCTTCTCCAACGCCTCGCCCATACTCTTCATCGACGAGATACACCGCTTCTCCAAGTCGCAGCAAGACTCGCTGCTCGCGGCAGTAGAGATGGGCGACATCACGCTCATTGGGGCGACGACCGAAAACCCGTCGTTTGAAATCATCCGCCCGCTACTCTCGCGTTGCCAAGTCTATGTGTTGCAGTCGCTCACCAAGGATGACCTGCTCACGCTGCTCCATCGGGCCATCACGACCGACCCCGTGCTGCGCCAGCGCGAGGTGAAAGTGGAGGAGACGGAAGCCCTCTTGCGCCATAGCGGAGGCGATGCCCGCAAGTTGCTCAACATCTTGGACCTGCTCCATACTTCTACTCCCGACGCGCAGCCCATCGTCATCAACAACGACATCGTGACGGAGCGGCTGCAACAAAATCCGCTGGCCTACGACAAGGACGGCGAAATGCACTACGACATCATCTCCGCTTTCATCAAAAGCATACGCGGGAGTGACCCCGATGCGGCGATATACTACCTGGCACGCATGGTAGAGGGCGGCGAAGACCCTACCTTCATAGCGCGCCGCCTCGTCATCTCCGCCGCAGAAGACATCGGCCTTGCCAATCCCAATGCACTGCTCATAGCCAACGCGGCCTTCGACGCAGTGCACAAGATAGGATGGCCCGAAGGTCGCATCCCGCTGGCCGAGGCTACGGTCTATCTGGCCACTTCGCCGAAGTCCAACTCCGCTTACCTCTCCATCGATAAGGCTTTGGCACTCGTCAGGAAAACGGGCAATGCGGCAGTGCCGCTACACATCCGCAATGCGCCCACGGCGTTGATGGAAGAACTGGGGTATAGCGACGGCTACAAGTATCCCCACGACTTCCCGCACCATTTCGTGGTGCAGCAGTATATGCCTGCCGAAGTGACGGAGGCGTTGGCAGGCGACCACCTCTGGCTTCCTACCGACAATCCGCAGGAGGAGCGTATGCGTGAACGCATGGCGCAGTATTGGTCGGCCGACACCGCAGAGGCATAGGCGCAGCAGACATAGGTAGTGCCCACCGCAGCAGTCGCAGTAGCGCGTGTTTGGGTGGGCACTTCTTGTGTGGTAAAGGCTGAGGCTCGGGCGTTACTGCCACCCGAGTTTAGCCCATACAGGGTAGTGGTCGGAAGGCAGACGGCGCTCGTAGCGCATCAGCAACACCTCCTTGGGAGCGTTGGCACTGTGGAGCAGCGTCTCGTCGCAGGGCACTTCGCTCCAATAGCAGTTGGTCATGACGGCATAGTGCTTTACGAGGAAGTTGCGCGTGACGAAGATGTGGTCAATGCGGCTGTCGGTTTTAAGGTCGGGGTTGTAGGCATTGTAGGTGCCGTTCTCGGCAAATTTATCGCTGGCTACCATGTAAGCGTCGTTGAGCAATCCGCTTTGGGTGAAGATGGTGTATATCTCGTCCTTCTGATCTACATTGAAGTCGCCAGTAAGGATGACATTGGGGTTGGGCTCGTGCAGGGCGTGTATCTTCTGCATCACCAAGCGGGCTGCCTCGCGGCGTGCCACTTTACCGACATGGTCCATGTGGAGATTGAAAAAGTAGAACGTGCGGTGCTCGCCTGCTTTCTCCGCGAACTTGCCCCATGTGCAGATGCGAGTGCAAGCCGCGTCCCAGCCTTTGGAGGGCACATCGGGTGTCGTCGAAAGCCAGAAGTTGCCTTGCTCGAGGAGTTGCAAGCGACCTGTATGGTAGAAGATGGCCGAATACTCGCCGCTCTGCTTGCCATCTTCGCGGGCCACGCCGATGAAGTCGTAGCCCGGCAGTTGGGCTTTCATGTCTGTCAGTTGCTCTATGTAGCCCTCTTGGGTGCCAAAGATGTCGGGCTCTTCGAAGCGGACTTGACCGCAGATACGCGGACAGCGTTGTAGCCAGCCGTTGCCGTGAGCCGCATCGTCGTTGTGATTGTTGCGGATGTTGTAGGTACCCACCAAGAGGGACTGGGCACTGACGCTAAGGCAGAGAGCCAGCAGCATCAGCAAGGTAAGGGTTTTGCGTGTCATAGTATGAGGTTTTGGAGGATGTGTTTCGCGTGTTTTTATACCACAATGATGCCACCACTTGCCATTTGCATCGCAAGTCGTCGCATCATCGTAGGTCGTGAAGCGAAAGGCGTGTGCGCCTATCGTTGTTTTTAATATTGCTTTTCTACATTGCGTAGAATACCCAGTTGGGATGACGTGATGAAGTTGTTGATTTCTTCGATTTCGCGCGAAGGCTTGATTTGCTCGCGGATTTTTATCACGACATCTTCGAGGGAGAAATTGCCAGCGGTGATAAGGCGGTAAGCATTTGCGATGTGGAGCAGCAGACGGTCGTCCACGCCTTCTGCCACGTTGCGCAGCACAGTGCTATTAACGCCGTGGTAGGCAGGCGGATTGCCGCCGAAGATGGCATACGGCCCTGCATCTTTTTGCAAGCGTGCGCCGCTCTGGATGAGGGCAAAACGCCCGACGCGCACTCTGGCCTGTACAACGACGGCTGATGAGAGGATGCTCCAGTCGTGAATTTCGCACTCGCCAGCGATGCTGACGCCGAGACCGAGCACCACATGGCTCCCTATCTGGGCGTCGTGGCAGATGTGCACCTTGTCCATGAGATTGTTGTGGTTGCCAATGGTCGTGGCCTTGTCAGCATGTATGCTGCCCGCGATGACGACATTCTCACGGATGTGGTTGCCGTTGCCGATAGTGACATGAGTCGGTTGCCCTTCCTCGTAGTTGAAATCTTGTGGGGTGCTACCGATGACGGCGTTTTGAAAGACGATGTTGTCATTGCCCATACGCGTGCCGTTGAGTATGGAGGCATGGGGCTTGATGACGCAGTTGTCGCCGATGACAACGTCACCTTCTATGTAGGCAAACGGACCGACTTCTACGTTTTTGCCGAGTTGGGCTTTGGGGTCTATGTAGGCTAATGGGCTAATCATAGGATGGACTTTATTGTGGTTGATAGTGTGATGTGCAAAGTGGGCAATCGCCCTGTCAAGGGTTACTCACGGCCACCGCCAAGGGCTTGGTAGAGGCTTACGACGGCCTGCACTTTGGCGTAGCGATCGTTGATGAGAGCCAGACGACCATTGAGGAGGTTCATCTG
>JAGHRU010000004.1 GCA_018066225.1 Candidatus Equimonas enterica | reverse complement strand
GCGTAGAGGTTGAGCTTGATGGTGTCCAGCAGGTCGAGGGTGTCGGGCTGCGGGTCATCGAGTATCTCGCGGATGCTGCCGAGCCATTTGTCGAGTTCGTTCTCGTCCGAGGCCGCACCAGCGTCCTTATATTTCCAGTGTGCGGCAAATCCCTGCTCGGCTATTTCGTCCATACGGTCGGTACGGATTTGCACCTCTACCCACTTACCTTGCTTGGACATGAAGGTGTTGTGCAGTGCTTGGTAACCATTGGCTTTCGGTGTGACGAGCCAGTCGCGAAAGCGAGTGGGGTGGGGGGTGTAAATCTTTGTCAGCGCAGCGTAGAGTTGGTGACACTCTTCTACCTCGTGCTGGAGATCCTTGGGCGTGAAGATGATGCGAATGGCCAGGATGTCGAAGACCTCCTTAAACTCCACGTGCTTGTGCTGCATCTTCTGCCAGATGGAGTAGGGGCTCTTGACGCGTGTCTTGATGGTGTAGTGCCAGCCTATCTCGTCGAGTTTCTCGCGGATGGGAGGCGTAAAGGCCGCGATGATGTCTTCGCGCTCCATCTCGGAGTCGTGGAGTTGTTGCAAGACATTTTCATACTCCTCGGGGTGTTCGTATTTGAATGACAGGTTTTCGAGTTCATTCTTCACCCTGTTGAGTCCAAGTCGGTCGGCAAGGGGTGCGAAGATGAAGAGTGTCTCGCCCACTATCTTGTACTGCTTGCCCTTGGGCATGGCTTGCAGCGTGCGCATGTTGTGCAGGCGGTCGGCTATCTTGACGATGATGACGCGCACATCGTCGCTCATCGTCAGCAGTATCTTCTTGAAGGTCTCGGCCTGCATGCTGGCGCGGTCGCCTATGAGTCCTCCGCTGACCTTGGTCACGCCTCTGACGATGTTGGCTATCTTGACGCCGAAGAGGTTGGCGATGTCTTCGTAGGTGTAGTCGGTGTCTTCCACCACATCGTGCAGCAGGGCTGCGCAGATGGAGGTGGAGCCCATGCCGATTTCTTCGCACACGATCTGCGCCACGGCGATGGGATGCAGGATGTAGGGCTCACCAGAGCGGCGTCGCACGCCTTTGTGAGCGTTCTTGGCGAAGTTGAAAGCCTTGGTGACGAGGTCTGCCTTCTTGCGATGGTTGGAGGCGAGATAGGTGTCGAGGAGTCGTTGAAACGCGCTTTGGATGAGGGCCTCATCGCGTTGTTCTTGTTCGGAAGTCGGGGTGTTGTCTGCCATCTTATCGCAGGTGTTTGGTTAGTGGTGCGCAGGAGGTGAAAACTATCTGGGCAGACCGTTGCAACTCTCTGGGCAGACCGTTGCGACGATCTGGGCAGACAGTTTTGCGGGCTTGGGCAGATGGTGAAGCCTACTTCTTATATGCTGTAAATGAGAGATTTAGCGAACACGAATTTTCTTGCCGGCACGGATGTTGCTACCCTTGATGCCGTTGAGTTGTTGCAGCCGCTTGACGGTGGTGCCGTTGCGCTTGGCGATGTCGCTGAGTGTGTCGCCTTGGCGTATGGTCTGCTTGCTGCTGCTGCGCTTCTTGTGGCGGTCTTTCTTGCTGCGGCTCTTACTCTTGCTCTTGTGACGGTAGTCGTTGCTGCCGACATGGTGTCGCTGTGACGACGACCGCTGCACGCGCTGCGCATCGCCTTCTTCCACCTCTACGCTGGTGCGGCGGGTGAGGAGTTCATCGGCGCGGTACTCATAGACTTTGTCGCCGAGATCGATGAAGGTGTTGAGCATCTCCGTAGGCAGGCAGAGGGCATAGGGCTTGATGCTGCCGGGGATGATGGTGGTGCGATACTGCGGGTTGAGTGCCTTGACGGTGTCGAGGTCGATGTTGCAGAGTGCGGCCACCTGCTCCATGCTCAGGTCGCGGCTCACCATGACGGTGTCCGTCCCCATCGGATAGGCTGTCTGCATCGGGGTGATGCCGTGCTCGCAGTAGTAGGTCATGACGTAGTTGGCCGCGATGAAGGCAGGCACATAGCCGCGCGTCTCGGCAGGGAGAAAGGGATAAATCTTCCAGAAGTCCTTTTCGCCGCCAGCGCGATGTATGGCTTTATTGACGTTGGTGGGGCCGCAATTGTAGGCCGCAAGGACGAGATTCCAGTCGCTGTATATGCCGTAGAGGTCTTTGAGATAGCGCGTGGCTGCGTCGGTGGACTTGAAGGGGTCGCGGCGCTCATCGACCAGCGAATTGACTTCCAGGTCGTAGCGTTTGCCCGTGGCGAGCATCATCTGCCATAGGCCAGTAGCCCCAGCATGGCTGACGGCAGTAGGTTTGAGGGCAGACTCGATGACGGGGAGGTAACGCAGTTCGAGCGGCAGGCCCTGAGCGTCGAGCGCGGCTTCGAAAGTTGGTATGTAGAGGTTGCTGGCGCCGAGCATATAACTCACGCTGCGGCGCAGGCGGCCTGTGTATTTCTCGATGAACTGGCGCACGACATCGTTGTAAGGCATTTCCATGACAGCGGGGATGCGGCTGAGGCGGTCGCGGTATTCGTCGGGGGTGAGGGTGACGGCTTCGCCTGTCACGGTCTCACCTTCTGCCGAGAGGTATTGCTGGGCATGCCACTCTTGCAGCAACTGATCCACGTCGAGCGTCATGCCTTCGGGCAAGTCGAAGGCCGTACCATCGACTTCGATGACATCGTCTTCGTCGTCCATGGTGTCGTCGGTGGTGATGCTATCTTCTGGGGCGGTATAGTCCTCGCGTTCGATCTGCGCATTGGCACTCAGCGCGCAAAGGCCGAGGCTGACGGCGAGGGTAAAGAGACGTTTCATAGGGAGTTGGTGTATTAGGATGAGGTTGGTACTATATTTAGAATGTTAGTGCGCAACCGATGCCGTAGGCTTGGTGGCGCGAGAGGTCGAAATTGGTGTTCCCGTTCAGCACCGCAGGCGAGAGACGCAGGCTGAGGTCGGGAGAGATGTCAAACTCGGACAGCGAAGCATCGACGTAGGCATCGACCACCGAGAGCAGATAGACGCCGATGAAGCAAAAGGCCGAGAGGTCGCGGTAGCGACGATAATAGTCCTTGCGACGCTTGAAGATTTGTTGGTACTGGCTTTCTTGCCCTGCTATGCTGAAGCCTTCGGGAAACATCTTGGTGTAACTCGCCGTGTTGGGGTCGTCGTCCATGATGTCCAAGTAGGCTTGGGCGTAGTCCTTGTATTGCTGCTGATTCCATGTGAAAGCATAGACGCAGCCGAGAAAGCCGCCGTAGAAGATGGGGAGTTTCCAGTACTTACGGTTGTATATCTGGCCTGCGCCGGGGCAGACGAGCGACAGCCATAGCGCACGCTGTGGATCGGGCTTGAAGACGGGGATTCCACCTTGGGCACGCACCTTCTTCGCTTGTCGCCGGGTACTGACCGCAGTTGCCGTAGGCGTTAGCAGCGTCTCGGCACTCACCACAGCCGTATCGGCGGCCGTGAGTTCGACCTCGGCCTGTGCCCGCGACAGGATAGGCGTGACGAGGGCGATGAGCAGCGTGAGCAGTAGCGTGCGCAAGGTGAAAGACATGATGTGCGATGGGCTGTTGCTAACCACGGATTTTGCTCAGTATGGTCACGATGCGCTCCAACTCGTTGGTGTTGGCAAAGGGGATGGTGATGTTGCCCTTGCCTTTGTCGTTGCATTGCATCTTGATTTTGGTGTGCATCAGTGCGCCGAGGTGGTCTCGGAGCTGCGCATATTCTTCGGGCAGTTCGGCCTTGGTGCTACGGATGGTTTTGCGCCCTACGGTCACGCTCTCGCCGTTGTTGATGTCTTTCACCATATCTTCGACTTGACGCACCGAGTAGCCCTTTTCCTGTATTTCGTTGAAGAGGCGCACCTGTACCGAGGGTTGCTTGAGTCCAAGCAGTGCTCTGGCGTGACCTTGATCCATCTCTCTGCGCTGCAAGGCCACTTGCACTTGCGCCGGGAGTTTGAGTAGGCGCAAATAGTTAGCAATGGTGGCGCGTTTCTTGCCCACTTTCTCCGAGAGCGCGTCCTGAGTGAGGTGATACTGCTCGATGAGGTTTTGATAAGCCAAAGCGATTTCGATGGCGTTGAGATCCTCACGCTGGATGTTCTCGATGAGCGCCATCTGCATCATGCCTTCGTCGTCGGTGGTACGGATGTAGGCAGGGATGGTGGTAAGCCCCGCCATCTGCGAGGCTCTCCAACGGCGTTCGCCAGCAATGATCTGGTAAGTGCCGTCGTCCATCTTGCGCAGCGTGATGGGCTGAATGATGCCGATTTGGCGTATGCTCTCGGAGAGTTCTTCGAGGGCTTCGGCATCAAATTCGCGGCGTGGCTGGTTGGGGTTGGCCTTAATGGCCTCAATAGGGATTTCGCTGATGCTCGACGAGCCATTGGCGCGCACGTCGTCGGTAGAGATGAGTGCGTCGAGGCCGCGACCGAGAGCGGGATATTTTTTCTTGGGAGGCATAGGATGAGTCTGTTTAGTTTAGGCGTTTTTCTGTATGATTTCACGCGCCAAGGCCAAGTGATTGACCGCTCCCGTGGAGTCGGCATCATAGAGAATGGCTGGCAGACCGTGGGAAGGGGCTTCGGAAAGCTTGACGTTGCGTTGTATGACTGTCTTGAAGACGAGTTCTTGGAAGTGACGCTTCACTTCGTCGTATATCTGATTGGCCAGACGCAGACGGCGGTCGTACATTGTCAGGAGGAAACCCTCTATCTCCAAATTCGCGTTGAGTTTTTTCTTAATCAAGCGTATCGTGTTGAGCAACTGGGAGATACCTTCCAGCGCGAAGTATTCGCATTGCACGGGGATGATGACACTGTCGGCAGCCGTCATGGCATTGACCGTAATGATGTTGAGCGACGGTGAGCAGTCGATGATGATGAAGTCGTATTCAGCCTTGATGCCAGCGAGGACATTTCGGAGGACATATTCGCGCTTTTTCACCTCAAGGAGCTCTACATCTGCCCCTGTGAGATTAACGTGTGAGGGGACGATGTCAAGTCCTTCGATGTCGGTCGTGTATATGGCTTCCTTGATATCTACGTGATCTACGAGACATTCGTAGATGGAGGTTTCCACTTGGCCTACATCGACGCCCATACCGCTTGAAGCGTTGGCCTGCGGGTCAATATCGACGAGTAGCACCTTCTTCTCCAGCGTAGCCAGAGATGCTGCAAGGTTCATAGAAGTTGTCGTCTTTCCGACGCCGCCTTTCTGATTGGCGATAGCGATGATTTTTCCCATAGTGTGAGCGTGTGCTGTATGCTGCGTTTAGTGTGAAGTGTGGGGCTGTGGCGCAAGGGCGTGTCGTCCCCGAGGTTAGTAGATGTGAGGCTTGGGGGTGTGGCAACTGCTACTCTCGGCGCGTGATGATGCCGATGTCGCTGATGCCGCTGATGGTGATGGCATTCATGAGGTGACGCACGGCGATGGTACCGGTAGTCGCCCGTGGTAGTCGGCGCACGGCCAAGGGTTGCCAGTATTCGTGGTAGGCCACGCCGTGTTGCACGGTAGGTGCGCCAGTGTGGTCGTAGAGGGCTATGGTGAGCGTGTCTCTCTGCACCCTCTGACGATGGCCGGGCAGGCACCAATGCTCGGTGACTTCCAGCGTGATGTCTTGGTAGGGGTAGGGGTGCATCGTCGTTGTGCGCAGGGCGAGCGTGAAAGCGTAAGTGCCGCTCGTGGGTAGGCTGTCGGTGGTGAACACCACTGCTCGCTGGTCGTCCCACCCCGTGGCATCTACGCTCCGATAGTCGCTGCTGACCTCGGGCTGCGGATTGCAGCCGAGGAGCAAGAGGACGGCGGTCAGCCATCCTGCGAAGGCGAAACGGTGCGTCGTAGCCTTATTCATGGCGCTCTGCGGACGGCGCAGCATTGTCAGCGGCTGGCTTTTGTTGTTGCTTCTGCTGCGCTTTCTTCTTTTTCTTTTTCTTCTTGGCCTTGTCAAAACGTGTGAGGTCGTCTTGCTTGGCAAGGTCAATAGGCTTCTCTTTCTCTACGCGAAGGCCTTCGTCGAGTGCTGTCGGCTTTTCACCTGCTTGGTTCATAGCGATAATCTCGAAGGCTCGGGAGGCCGGTATGGTCACCAGATTGGCTGCCATGCGACGGTCGCTGCTGTAAGTGATGAGGCCAGCCAAGATGTCGGCCTTGAAGTAGTAGAACGTGCCGTCGGTCGTCTCCAAGTGCACATGCCGCTCGGGAAGTTTGCGGATGGCTTCCATGTAGGTATCAACTTCGTAGTTGAGGCAGCATTTGAGCTTGGCACATTGTCCTGCCAACTTCTGCGGATTGGGCGAAATGTCTTGGAAACGCGCTGCGCCAGTCGATACGCTGGAGAAGTTCTTGACGAAAGTGGCGCAGCAGAGTTCGCGCCCACAAGGACCGATGCCACCGATGCGTCCAGCCTCTTGGCGGGCACCGATTTGGCGCATCTCAATGCGCACTCTGAATACTTCTGCCAAGACCTTGATGAGTTTGCGGAAATCTACGCGCTGGTCGGCGATGTAGTAGAAGATGGCCTTCTGCCCATCGCCTTGATACTCTACGTCGCCGATTTTCATGTCCAACTCCAAGTCTTTGGCAATCTGGCGCGAGCGTATCATGGTGTCCTGCTCTTTGGCTTTGGCCTCCTCGTACTTCTCGAGGTCGGCAGGACGTGCATGGCGGTAGATGCGTCTTATCTCGGTGCCGGGCTTGAGTTGGGCTTTGCGCATCTGCAAGGGCACAAGGCTTCCCGTGAGACTCACGACGCCGATGTCGTGCCCCGGCTGTGCTTCTACGGCGACGATGTCGCCCTTGCAGAGCAAGAGGTGGTTGTCGTTGCGGTAATAGCCCTTTCGCGTGTTCTTAAACTGCACTTCTACGAGGTTGGACATTGTGTCGTTGCACGGTATGTCGGCCATGTAGTCGTAAGTGTTGAGTTGTAGGTTGGAACGTCCGCAGCCCTTGGCAGGGAAACCGCGAAGGCAAGCGTCGGTGGTGATATCGTTGTGCATGAATGTGGCGTGTGGGAATTTGGTGGGGTTGGAGCCGTGAGTCGTGCATCTTTTTCGGCCATATCTCTTGCGTCCTATGCGCAGAGCATATAGCCTATGCGCCCGCAAAGTTAAAGAAAAAAGGTGAGATGGCCAAATTTGCTGCGCCTTTTGTGCTTTTCACACGGTAAAACAAGCGAAAACGGACATGGCGTTGCCTTCTGGTGGCATACACCATGTCCGTTGTCGCTACACGGCAGCGCGCGTGCTGCTTAATGGATAAACTGCGAGATGAAGACGGCGAGGATGCAGACGGGGCAGACGAAGCGTACCAAGAAGAGATAGGTGGCGAAGAGTGCGTTGTGCACTTTGCCGCCGTTGGTAAACTCGTCGCGTATCAACGCCTTCGGCAGACGCCAGCCCACGAGGATGCTGGTGAAGAACGCGCCGATGGCCAGACAGTATTGGCCTGTGACGTTGTCCATGAAGTCGAAGAACGACTTGCCGCCAATTTTCAGCCACGCATGGTCGCCCAGTGAGAGGGAGTAGAAGATGCTCAGGGTGATGATGGCCAGCGAAATGAGGCGTGATGCGTTTCGGCGGCTGATGTGGAGCTCTTCGTGCAGCGTGGCCGTATTGACTTCGTGCATCGACACAAGTGTGGTGAGGGCCGCCATCACCAAGAGAATATAGAACGCAGTGCTGATAATAGTGCCCAGCAGCGGCTGTGTGCTGAATGTGGTGTGGAAGACGTACGGCAGTGTCTCAAACAGGAGTTTTGGTCCGCCGTTCACCGGGATACCAGCAGCAAAGGCGGTAGGGAAGATGATGAGGCACGCCAAAATGGCTACCAGCGTGTTGAGCAACGCCATCTGTGCGGAGGTGCTGACAAGGTCGGTGTCGCGGGTGTAATAACTGGCGAAGGTGCAGAGACAGCCCACGCCGATGCTCATGGAGAAGAAGGCTTGCCCCATAGCGCAAAGCACCACTTGCGTGTCCATCTTGCTCATGTCGGGCGCGAAGACGAAGCGTAGTCCGGCGTCGCCACCGGGCAGGGTGCAAGCGATGATGGCCACCCCGATGAGCAGGATGAAGAGGATGGGCATCATGATTTTGCTGGCTTTCTCTATGCCTTCTTGTATGCCGCGCGAGACGATGACGTGCACCACCAGCATCGCAATCGTACCCCAGAAAATGGGCGTAAGGCTACCACACGAGAAGTGCTCGAAGTATTGGCTGATGTCTGCGCTGTGTTGGCTCAACTCACCCGAGATGGCGGCATAGACATAGTGGAAACACCAGCCTGTGACGATGACGTAGAAGCCGAAAATGAGAAAGACGGTGATGGCCGCTAAAAGGCCGACGGAGGCCCAGCCCTTGTGGCCGCCAGAAATCTTGTAATACGACCGTGGCGTGTTGCTGCGGGCGTGGCGGCCGATGATAAACTCGTTGATGATGCACGGCAAGGCAAGGACGATGACGCCGACGATGTAGAGCACCACGAAGAGTGCGCCGCCGTTGCCCCCGGCCATGTAGGGGAAACGCCAAATGTTGCCCAAGCCGATGGCACCGCCTGCGGTGGCCAATATCATGCCGATACGGCTGCCAAAATTTGCTCTATTAGAAGAGGCCATGATGTGATAAGTATTGCGGTAGAAAGATTAACGGCCGCAAAATTACGAAAAAATCCGTAGTTCGTATGCGCAAATGCCCAGAAAGTATGCTTTTGTGTGCATTTATTTCGTCAGTTTCAGCAAATGCAGTATCTTTGCAGGCGCAATATAAATTTATAAACTATACCATACTCTATGAAACAGATTTACACCCTTCTCATCGCGCTATTGGTGGCCATGGCAGTGCCCACCGCAGTGCAGGCACAAGTCAAGGCGGCTGAACTCGCTGGTAAGTACGACCTCTACGGTGGACTCAGTTACAATGAGTCGCTCGTCAGCAAAGGGCTCGTGCTCTATGGCTACTACCGCGTGGAACTCGTTGAGACCAACCAGCCCGGTGTCTTCTATCTGGCCAATCACCTGCTCCCCTGCTTCCTCGACAAGAGTGCTACGGAGAAGGAACGCACCAGTGGTCTTATTGCCACCTACAACGAGGCTGAGCAAATCCTCACCATCAGCGGCAAGGACGCTGCTGGGCGCGACATCCTCATGCTCGACGATGCCACGTTCCGCTACTACTACATCGGACGCGAAGTCGGCAAGAACTCTTTTGAGGTGGATGTCTATCGCACCCGCGATGGTCACATACAGTTCGGCACCGAGGAATACATCGGCTACTACACCACCAACGACGACCGTACGGCGTGGATGGCCGCTTTCGCTTATCCCGAAGGCTTCGTTGCTCAGAAGTGTGACCAAGTGCCTATGACTGCCGAGGCTTTGGCTGGCAACTACACCTTGACCTACAGCCTCTCGCCCAACAGCATGGAGCGCACCGAAAGCACGACGTTGAGCATCAGCGCGCAGTCCGACGGCGACTACGACGGCACGATGAGTTTCCTCGGTTGCTCGGGCGTGAAGTTCGCTTTCGACGACAACGCTTTCGGCTTCGTCACTGCCGAGACCAACGACGAGGCAGGCGGCTTCTCCTTCGTCCCCATGCAGCCCGACGGCTATCTGCACGTGACGCACATCGATGCCAATACCATCGAGTTTGACGGTCCTATCAATGTGTCCAGTAACGCTTTTGAAGGGGTGGTCTATTACGCCCGTGCCGTGCGTGAAGGCCAGGACGGTGTGCAGTCTCCCGTCGTGAGCAAGGGCGTGTCCAAGGTCTTCGCCATCGACGGCCGCGAACTTCGCCAGCCTATGCAGGGCGTCAATATTATCGACGGTAAGAAAGTCATAAAGTAAAGATAACCAGCGCAGTAGCGATGTGTGCCCTGTGGCATTTTCGCTGCTGCGCTGTTGCTTTTTCTTGTCTGGGCAGATTGCTTTTCTTGTCTGGGCAGATCGTTTTTCCTGTCTGGGCAAATCGTTTTCACTGTCTGGGCAGATTGTTTTTCGAGGTACGCTGATGCCCTTTTTCTCTCCCTTGAAATCTCGTTTTTCATCCCTCTTTTTTGCTGTGTCAGCCTTGGTGGCTGTGCAGCTCACGAGTTGCGTGGACGCTGCCCGCGTCGCCGA
This sequence comes from Candidatus Equimonas enterica, assembly GCA_018066225.1. Taxonomy (GTDB): domain Bacteria; phylum Bacteroidota; class Bacteroidia; order Bacteroidales; family Bacteroidaceae; genus Alloprevotella; species Alloprevotella enterica. The sequence continues at coordinate 831 of JAGHRU010000004.1, read as the reverse complement.
GGCCGACAACCTCCTTTCGCACGCGCGCTGGCTTACGCTGCGCCAGCACGACGCGGTGTGTGAGGCCATGGTGCGCAATCCTTGGGACAGCACGGCGGTCCTTGCGCACTATGTCCTGCTCGGTGAGGGCGTGCCCGTGCCGCAGGACGTGCCCGATGAGGCCACCGTGCTGCGCGTCCCCTTGCAGCGCGTGGCACTGATGTCGTCTGTCCATGCGGCTTTGGCGCTCGATCTCGGTGCAGCGTCTGAGGTGGCGAGTCTGGCCGATACGGCCTACGCTGTCCGTGTCGATGTCCGCGCTATGGTGCGTCGTGGCGACTGGGCCGACGGAGGCAGTAGCATCAAGCCCGATGTGGAGGCCATGGTGATGCGTCGCACCGATGCCGTTTGGGTGAGTCCGATGGCGCACGCTACGCACGGCGCGATGGCGCATGCGCCTTTGGCGGTGGTGGTCTGTGCCGACTACATGGAGCCGACTCCCTTGGCGCGTGCCGAGTGGATGCGTTTCTATGGCCGGCTCTTGGGACAGACAGCGCGTGCCGATAGCCTCTTTGAGGCTGTGGCGCAAGCCTATACAGCGGCGCAGTCGCACGGAGGGGGCCATCGGCCTCGCGTGATGATGGACACCAAGCAGGGCGCGTCGTGGTTTGTGCCGGGCGCACAGTCCTATGTCGCTGCACTCCTGATGGACGCAGGCTTCGACTATGCCTTTGCCGATGCCGCAGGGCAGGGGAGCGTCCCGCTGACGATGGAGGAGGTGATGACGCGGGCGCGAGACAGCGAGGTGTGGCTGCTGCGCAGTGCTTCTGCGCGTGTGCCGTCCTATGCCGC
>JAGHRU010000009.1 GCA_018066225.1 Candidatus Equimonas enterica | reverse complement strand
GCTGTGGTTCCACCTCTTCCCATTCCGAACAGAGAAGTTAAGCACAGTCGCGCCGATGGTACTGCAGATATGTGGGAGAGTAGGTCGCCGCCAACTTACAGTGCGAGGCTTGTGAGCAAATGCTCATAAGCCTCGCTTTTTTGTTGGCATGATAGATTGGTCAAAGATAAAGTTAGCGGCAGTGCCAATTTGACGCTGCCGCTAATTTTGTAATGTGTTAATATATTTCGCAATAAGAATAAAATGAAGTGTATAGACTACTTAGGCATATATTTGCTATAATCAACTCTGTTTTGCGATGAAGAGGGGACTTGGGCATTCTTCTTCTTTAATTCTTCACGTATTTCTCGAAGCAAGGCATTATTTTCTTGTAGTTCTGATACAAGAGAATAAATTTTGAAATACCAAAGGATTAAAGGACGCAGCAGTAAGTATATGCCACCGCCACCGATTATTATGATTAATACAATTATAAGGCTAAATTGTAGTAGTTAGAAATAAAGTTTTCCATAATTTTTGTTGTTTGTTTTTGATCTATATTATATTTCAAAGTAATTCCATGAAACGCAATTTAGCGCGCCACCATTTCGTACTATTCCTTTTACTTCCACTGGGACTATCTTGTAGTTGGGGAAAATATGGGCAAGTTGCTCTAACGCATATTCGTCGCTTGTAATGTTTAACTGTGGGACAAATAAAAGATTATCTACTTGTAAATAATTTATGTGAGCCCAACTATTTGTTCTATATGCTTTACCATAATTCAACTCTGAAATCTTAGAAAAGTATGGTTGTAGCGTCTCTAATAGTTTCGCTCTCAAAGGAGTATCAAAATCTTTGTAACAATTGATAAGAATATGGTCTGATGAAACAAAACGCACCATACCATCTGCATGCCCATATTCTTCGTATGTATCCCATGGTATGATGATAAGTTTTGCAGAGAATGACTTTTCTATGATTTCGACAACCTGTTCTCTTGTGTAATGAGGGTTTTCAACAAACACCTTATCAGTCATAATAATGCTATTGTCACCTACGATTATATTACCACCGTCAATGACAAGGTCAGTGTTAATGATAGAATCTTGTGAGAAGTCAAATACTTCATCGATGTTTTCAGTGATATACTGTTTTTCCTGTTGGAGGTAGTCCGGATTGTATTTGTAGGCAATATAATGTCCATTTGAATAAGCTGGCATATAGTCACGCGCCCATATATCTTTGGTGTTGGATAATAGCCCGTACGAAACACCATTGGTTTCTAATGCTTCTTTTATGTTATTCCAGCACTTGTATGCTGTTAAATGTTTGGAGAAATAGACTGTTTGTTTTGATGGTAATGTAGGCATAAGAAATTTTAGTTAAATGTTATTTTAGAGACTTGTCAAAGGTATTTAACATTAAGATACCCTAAGCCCCATCGGGATTGTGCCAAAAAACTTTTATTACGGGGAATAAAAGAAAAAGCGTGGAGCCTACTGCTGTCTGCTCCACTGTTGAGGTCTTCGAACTTACCCGCCCATCAAGCAGACAACGAAGACCCACGCCGATATGCAATGCTACAACGCCACAAACACTTGTCGCTGAAGATAAGTGCGTGGAGATAGTATATACATACCCATGAGCGTCTATCGTTGCATGGCTCTGATGGACTGAGAAGTGTTCGAAGTTTCAACAGTCAGAGACCTGTGCGCAATAACGCTTTTGTCACCCCGTGCCCACCGTCGTTGCCGACTGCGGCTGGGGCTTTGCAAAGTTGGGAATGTGACGCTTCACATCCTTGCGCTGCAAATTTACGAATTTTTTGTGATAAGGCAATCACTTTGGCCGATTTATTTTTGAATAACGTACAATCTGGGCAATCACGAACTGGGCAGAGGCTTGCAACGATCTGCCCAGACCGCTCTCACGACGAGGGCAGATAGTTTTTATGACAAGGGCAGACTACTAAAAAGGGCGCAAAGGCAATAAATCAGCCTATTGGGCGTTATAAATCATAGAAGTTAATATCAAAAACATGAAGAAAATAAGTATCCTACTATTTGCTTTCACGTTGCTGTTTTGCGCTTGCAGCAAGGAGGAAGACGACTACATTAGATTGAGTGCTAAGGAAACCGCGCAATACTGCGAGGCTATTGCTGGATCATACGAGGCGAAAGGCTATACCCTCCTTGTGGCGCACAAGGATTTTGATCATTCAGAGGTCATAGGGAAGCAGAGTGATGTCGATGGCATTTATATCGACATAGACAATGACATAGAACACTCGATGACATTCTGGCATGTCCCAGTAAATGCCCTTGCCAATCTGCTGCCTGAGAACTCTGATGCCAAAACGGCGTTGGAGAAGCGTGCACCGATAAGTTTTCTCACATCATACCAGTTTGAAACCACGGTAGCGTCTATAAGAGGCGAGAAACTGGTGAATTTCTTTTTTCAGCCTGTGACAAAGCATTTCACAGCCACCGGTGATGAGAAAACTCATCTGATAACAATAGAAATTGCGCCATCGCCGATTTATCTGCCCTATACTGCTGACATGCAAACTGTAAGAGAGGAGTTCCTGAAATCAGAAGTAAGGTTTGACATAACATCAATGACAGTCGATGGCGAAGAATACAAGCACTTTGACTTGATGGTTGCTATGGAAATAGCCGAAGCGTCAGAACGTTAGGAAACGCAAAAAGCAGAAGCGAAGCCATGTGGCTTCGCTTCTGCTTTGTTGGGGTACCCGGACTCGAACCAGGAAAGGCAGGACCAGAATCTGCAGTGTTGCCAATTACACCATACCCCAAACGGGAGTTGAAATCAAGATGCCCTCTTGAATTCGGATGCAAAGTTACGAAGTAAATGCGTAATGACCAAGGGAAAGGGCGTTTTTTTTAGGAAAAACGTGTAAAAAAGTGGCGTGGAGGCTCAAAATGTGAGGTATGGGGCGAGGCGCAGGGTGTCGGCGGGGGTGAACTCGGGCGAGAGGGAGAGGTCGCGCCACGCATGGAGACGTCCGTGCTTGCGGCGGAAGTCGAAGATGGCTTTCACCTGCTCGTAGGAGAGATAGGGGTGATGGACAAGGGTGCGGAAGTCGGCCGTATTGACAGAAAGGCGGTGGACGCTGCTGCGTGCCTTGGGGCTGACGGTAAACCAGCGGGCAATGTCGGCAGGGACACCTGGGACTTCGCAGACCTGCTGCGGGCTGATGAAGCCGCCAAGGCTGCTGCGGTAGGCCACGATGCGGCGTGCGTAGTAACTGCCGATGCCGGGTATCTGCTTGAGCAGCGTGGTATCGGCCGTGTTGATGTCGAGGGTTGTGCCTTCGGCGAGTTTGGGCTGTCGGTGTGCCATGAGGCTGTCGTGGCGCGCCCTATGCTCTGCTTGCTCTTGTTCGCGCTGGGCGCGTGCGGCCTCTCGGCGCATCTGCTCGGGCGTGATGCCGATGCGGATGTAGGGCGCGAGACGGCGGTAGTCGGCTGCGCTGAGGCCATAGAGGCGTGAGAAGTCGGCGGCACTGCGCCAGTGACCTCCGTGACGGCGATATTGCAGGTTGTTGTGCACTTGCCACGGTTTCAGCCCCAAGCGTAGGAGCGTCAGCGAGTCGGCTGTGTTGGGGTCGAAGGGGAAGCAGAGGGCTTTGGCCTCATGCGCCGTGAAGTCTTCGCTGCCTGCGGCTTGCTCCATCGCTTCGAGCGCAGCCGCTTCTTCGGCCGACAGTGGGGCTACCTTGCCTGTCTGTTGCCCGAAGAAGTACTGCGTGAGCAGGAGCACCGCTATGGCGACGGCCAGGAGCAACAGGACGAGACGCCAGCGCTGCAAGAGGCGGAGAAACGGACGAAGGCGGTTCATCGGGCGGGAGAGATGATGTATTGGTAGTCATACGCCCCGTAAGGTAGCCGATAGGCTTCGAGGGGCTCTGCGCCCCATGAGTCGATGCCGCCTACGCCTGCCTGATGATCTGCGATGTGGAGCACGGAGAATGGGCGTGGCCTCAGGTCGCCAGAGTGACTCTGGCGGTTGCGCTTGTCGGGCCCGTCGTCGAGGTCGGCGGTGAGATAGGGCAGGGTGCTACATTCCAGTGGACGTATGCCACGGAAGGTGAGGCCAAAGCCGTCGGCATCGGTGACGCTCCACTCACGCACATCGGTGTGGTTGCCGCTCTCCTGCGGGCGTACATAAGGCCAGTATTGCTCGGCCACGCTGCTCGCGTAGCGTGCGAGGAATGTGCCGTGATGGCGGTCGGCGTAGTTCTCCTCGGGCCCTCGGCCATAGGAGGCGATGCGGTCGAAACGCTGGGGCATGACGAGTTGCATGCCGAAGCGCAGGAGCCCGGGCATCTGTTCGGGGTGCTCGGCGTGGGGAATAAGGCGCTGGCCTACGATGAGATGGTCGTCGGGCGTGAGGGTATAGGTGAGCATGAGGGTGGCGCGTAGCGTATCGAGCGCGAAGGTGGCGGTGATGCTGCGGCTCTCTCCTATGAGGTGGTCTTCGAGGGCGGTGAGCCGGCGTTGCGCCTCACGCCATGCGGCGTAGCGTGTGGGATAGCCTGCGCCGAAGTCGTTGTCGGTGGCGGCACGCCAGAAATCGGGGGTGACGGCGTAGTGCTCTTCGGTCATCTGCTCGCCATCGAGGTCGATGTAGTCGATGAGTCCCGTGTGCTTATTGACGGTGACGGCGAGGCGTGGGCTACGCAGCGTGATGCACGAGAGTTGTTCTTCGCGTTGTACTTCGCCGTGGGCGGCAGTCAGCGTCTGCACCTCGGGGAAATGGTAGGGCGTGAGGGCAAACTCTGCGCGGGCGATGACGAAGCCTGCGGGCAGCAAGCCGTGCTCACGGGTGATGCGGTAGTCTATGATGAGGCGTTGTTCGCCGGCCGCTGCGATGGGACGGTAGCCCTCCAGGTCGAAACGCAGACGGCCACCTGCGGGCACTGTGGCGATGTCGCTGCCGCCAGCGGCTCTCACGCTGCCGTCTATGAGCAGCGTCCATGTGGCGTCGAGGTCGGTGAGGTCGGCAAACTGCTGCTCGTTGCAGACCTCTACCGTGCCACGCAGGCTATCGACGAGCGTCGTCCATAGCGGCTGATGGGCATAGCGCACCTCGGTGGCCATAGGGTGGGGCACGCGGTCGGGATTGAGGAAACCGTTGCAGTTGAAGTTCTGGTCGGAGGCAGGATAACGCCCGAAATCGCCGCCATAGGCGTAGATGCTGTGTCCCTCCTTATTGG
>JAGHRU010000208.1 GCA_018066225.1 Candidatus Equimonas enterica | reverse complement strand
GGCGCACGACGTGTACTGAGTTTCGGCACATACGGACAGTTCGACGCTCTTTTGTGCATAGACCGTTGAGGAGAGGGCTACGCAGAGCAGCAAAAGTAAAGATTTGATTTTCATGTGATATGGTTTTGTAATGAGTATGCTGGGAGACGGCAAGTGCCTTTACGCCACGCATTTTATGCGATAGCGGCGCAAAGTTACACCTTTTCTATTACACCGAGAAATAAAAGAGCAAAAAAAATACCTGCGCCATACATTTGTCGCTTCAAGTCGCTCGCGCAGGACAAAATGGTAGCCTTTTCTTATCTCAAAGCCCCCGCCACGACAAAGCGTCCGCCTCGACCCGAGAGCCAGAGGCGGACGCCATGTTTCTGCTATGGTCAGCGCACTACTTCATGACCTTCACACTGCGCAGCGTGCCATCGGCAGCTACCGTGCGCACGATGTTGATGCCGCGTTGCATGGTCTGCACCTGTCGGCCGTCGGCAGCATAGATGGTCTGACCCTTCACGGCAGCATCACCGTCAAGAGCGGTGAGGCCAGCGGGCAGTTCCGTCATGTCCGTAAGCCGCATGTTGGCTACGTTGAAGACCTCGCAGTTGTTCTTGTCGAGCGGGTCGTAGTAACTTACGAAAGCCACTACCCTACTGTTAGCAGGTTTGACCACCGTCGTCTGGCTCATATCTACGCTGAAGATGCGCGTATATTCACCGTTGTCATAGGTCATTTCCTCGCCCCATGTACCCGTCAGACTGGTGCGCATGATGTCGTTGTGGGTAGTGAGGCCGATGTTGGTCTGCGGGGCTTTGATGCCGTCCTCCACAAACCATACGTTGAGGCGCGGTGAGAGCGTGAACGCATCGATGATGCTGTGAGAAGTCACTGCGAAATCAACGTGCTGGGTGGCCGCGTCGTACTTACCCGCCAACACGACATCGGCGATAGCAGGCTTGGCTTTGCTCTGATTGATTTCCTGAGCCACCACCGCCTGTCCCATCACGATGTGTACCGGCGTCACGGCATTGCCGTCAGGATCTTGGCTGCCAGCGACGAAGGCGCGGTCTATCATGTAAGCGGGCGCATAGACCATGGAGTTGTAAAACCATGTGTAAGCATTATCTTCTGCCGTTGTGAAAGAGTCGTCGCCAAATCCCGAGTGATGGCACACCATGTTCACGCGCTTCTCAGCATCGCTGACGCTCGAGATGGCGTTTACAATGGCCGTGTGTGCCGACGGGCAATTCACACAATCCTGCCCCGTAAACATTTCAAGCAGAACATTGCGCTCGTAGGCCTGTGCGGGGTCAAAGACACGCATCTGCAAGCGGCCCGTGTTGTTGTCTTCGTTGGCATCTTCTTCGCCATTGGGCGCAGAGACATTCAACGTCACCTCATGCGTGCCCGTACCTTCCGGGGTGAGGCCATTGAGGCGCAACTGCTTGACGCGGTTGTTGGCAAGCGGTGCTTCGAGCGTGACGTTCTGCACGTTCTCCTTACCGTCTATGGCATACTTCAACGTGAAGTTCTTGATAGGCTCCGTGCCGACATTCTTGATTTCAAAAGTGACGTCCGTAGCCTTGCCAAGTTCAAGGAACTCCTTGCCTTTGACGGAAGTAAGCGCGATGTCATAGGGTGGGAACGCGTCTCCCTCCACGATGGCACGCACCATGAAGTTGTAACTGTACCCCACCTCATTGACATCCACCCAGCGGCCAGCGTACTTGCCTTGCCGCGCATAGACGAAGTTGGTGCCAAGGGGTGCGGGACCCTTATCCACGGCAACGACATGGTTGCTGAGTTCGCTGGCGTCGTCATTATAAATATGTACGCCGATGTAGAACGGCTTACCCGTTATCTCGTAGGGCTTATCCAGTTCCACATCGTTCCAGATGGGCATAACATCGTCATTATAGCCCGAGGTGACGTAATCGGTCAGGGTCATCTCTTCGGCCACATAGGCAGTGATGACATCGGGCATGGTGGTTGCGCCAAGCACTTGCACCATCTTGATTTTACAGCCCGCATACTGCTGGGCGATGTCCTCGGGAAATGCGATGAGGAGGTTGGTGTCCTTGTTGCCGTCAAATATGAGGGAAGCGTATCGCGTCTCGGCGCAATAGGACAACTCAAACTCGCTTTGCGCATTGAGATTGGCCGCGAACATTGCCACGACAGCCAATAGGAATGTTTTGAGTCTCATCGTACGATTGGTCTTATGAGGTTAGCGGATGACCTTCACAGCCTTGGTCTGGCCGTTTGCCATCGTCTGCTGCACGATGTTGAGTCCCTTGGTATAGCCACTCATGACACGACCGTCGGCAGCATAGATGGTCGTGCTCTCCACCTTATTGCTGCTCTCGTCAGCCACGGTAGCGATGCTCTCGGGCACCGGAGCGATGTCCTTGACATTGCAACGACGGGCGTTGAAGACTTGGCAGTTATTGACATCGGAAGCGTCGTAGTTGGAGACGAAAGCCAAGATCCAGCAGTTGTTGATATCCTTGACGGTAGCGGGGATTTGCGCCGAGAAGTCGCAGTTGAAATAGCCATCCGTGAGGTCGAGTTGCTGACCCCAAGTACCTGTGAGCGAAGCACGCTGTACGCCGTTGTGGATGTACTTGCCAGAGACACCACCTTGGGAGCGCGTCTCGATGCCATCCTCCAATATCCACACGTTGATGCGCGGGTCGCTGATGGGGCCTTCGTAGATGTTGGCACCATAGATGTGGAGCGTGACATTGTTGTCCTCGGCATTGTATTCGCCGGCGACATGAACGTCTATATAGGGCGAGTCGGCGATGCGTGCTTGCAGCTCGTGCTTGACATCGGCGATGCCCTTGATGCCGTGCACAGGACCCGTAGCGTCGCCGTAGGAAACGCGGGTGTCGGCTATCCATGTGCGGTCGAGCATATAAGCGGGAGCGAAAGTACCGCCGTCGTAGAACCACATGTAAGCCTTGGCGTCAGCATTGGTGTATTCATCCTCGCCGTAACCAGCATGGTGGCATACCCAGAGCACGCGGTCTTCGCCCTCGGGCAGAACAGCGACAGCGTCCTCAATGACGGAATGGCCATTGGGGCAGTTGGGGCAATGCTCGGTAGTGAACATTTCGAGCAGGACATAACGCTCGAAAGCCTTGGAGGAGTCGAAGACATTGATGATGCCCGTGAAGGCGTTGTCACTCATATCTTCGTCGGCCTCGCCATTGGGCTGGCTCAACGTGACATTGAGGGTGTGCTGTCCCACCTCGGCAAAGGTGAAGTCGCCGAAGCTGAGCGTGGTGTACTCGCCATTGTGGAGCGGCTTGTCGAGGGTCACGAGGACATCTTCGTTCTCCCCCTTGAAGTTGTGCGTCAAGGTGAAGTTGCGGAGGTCTTCACCGCCCTTGTTGATAATCTCATACTTGAAGTTTACAGCGTCGGCGTTGCCCACGACCTTCTTGTAGTCCACCACGGAGAGTGCCACATTGGAGCCCGGGAGGTTCGCACCCTTGACCAAGCCGCGCATCGTAACGTTGCCCGTCATCTGGCAATCGGCCACAGCATCGACCCACGCGCCGTCCTTGTAGATGAAGAAGCGGCCTGCCTCGGGTGCTACGTTGTCATAAGGTATCGTGTGATTGGAGCCCTGATTGGCAGCAGTGGGGTTGTAGATGTGCATGCAGATATAGAAGGGCTCGCCGGTGATGGTGTAAGGCTCGGAGAGTTCCGTCTCGTTCCAATCACTAACGAAAGGCTCGACCTCCTCGGAGGTGACATTGTCGGTCAGCGAAAGCGTACCTTCGCAGACGAACACATCGGCAGTACGGCCGAGGTTGCTGGGCGCGAAGTAAGAGATAGACACGAGTTCGTTGCCTTTGATGGCTTGTGCTGTTTCGCCATCGATGAGCATGGCCACATAGGTGTCGAGCACCTTTTCCTCAAAGGAGAAGCTATTGACGTAGTTGTCGTTGCAATAGCCTAACTGCCATTGGCGCTGTGCCTGTGCGCCGAGCGCGAAGAGGCAAAGCAGAGCAATAAGTAGAGATTTGTACTTCATAATGTTTATAGATTAAGGTTGTGATAAAGTTGTGTCGTGTAGGTGTGCTTACTCGTTGATGTCGGGCAGCGTGTTGTAGTCGCGCGAATAGCGGAGCATCTGCGCGTCGTAGGCTTCATCGTAGGAAATCTTGACGTCGGCGATGGAGCCGTCTGCGGCATAGACTGGCGTATAGACGGGATTGATGAAGCCCTTGTAAGGCGAGAGGTGAAGTTTGTCGTAGCGGTTGAGGATTTCCTTATGCAGCGTGGGGTCTATCTGTACGCCGTAACGCTCCACGAGGTCGCGGGCAGCCGCGAAATCGCCTTCGCTCTTGATGCGCTGTATCTCGGCCAAGAGTTCGCCGAAGAGCCCGCGCAGTGCTGGGTAGTCGTTGATACGAACATACGTCTTGCCCTTGCGCTTGATGAGTTCCACGACTTTGCGCTCCTTGCCATGCTCGAGTGCCCAGTGGGCGATGAGGGCGCGGTTGCGCATGTGTGCCTCTTCTATGGTATTGCCCTCTTTGATGCGGACGAGTTGCGTGAGCAGTCCGTTTTGCATATAGGTGTAGTACTGGCTTTGATAAGCCTCGTCGTTGGGCGTCAATCCGAGTTCCACGAGTTTGTGGTCGGCCACATAGTAAAGGCCAAAGAGGTCTGCGCGTGCCTCCTCTATGGTGCTGCCGTAGGCTTTAAGGGTGTCGGCGTCGGTGCCGGGCAGGAGTTTGCCGCTGCCGTGACCGAGACACTCGTGCAGGTCGGTGTGGAGGTCGTCGCAGAGATCGCCGTACTTGCTGATCATCGCACGGGTAGCATCGTCGATGACGAACTCCTTGTCCATGCCACTCCCACGGGCCGACTTGCTGTACGCCGAGGTGAGGTTGCCGATGGTCACGGACTTGGAGCCGAAGTCTCTGCGCACCCAGTCGCTGTTGGGGAGGTTGATGCCAATAGCCGTTGAGGGGTAGAGGTCACCGCCGAGGATGCCAGCGGTGATGACTTTGGCCGAGATGCCTTTGCACGTCTCCTTCTTGAAGCGACTTTCTACCGGCGAGTGGTCTTCAAAC
>JAGHRU010000138.1 GCA_018066225.1 Candidatus Equimonas enterica | reverse complement strand
ATGGACGAGGAGGGCGTGGTGGCCTATGGCGGCCGCCTCAACGTGCGCCCCAAGTATCAGCGCAACTTCGTCTATGACGACAAGAAGCGCAACGCCGTCATAGAGAGCGTGCGCCGCGGTTTCCCTATCAACGTGATGTACTGGGCTGTCAATGCCGACGGCTCGCTCGAGATGCTCGACGGCCAGCAGCGCACCATCTCCATCTGTGAGTATGTCGGCAAGCAGTACAGCATCAACGCCGCCTATTTCCACACCCTCACGCAGAGCGAGCAAGAGCAAATCCTCGACTACCCCTTGCAGGTCTATTTCTGCGAGGGCACCGACCGCGAGAAACTCGATTGGTTTCAGACCATCAACATCGCCTCCGAAACGCTGACGGCGCAAGAACTGCGCAACGCTGTCTATGTGGGCGAGTGGCTCACCGACGCCAAGCGCAAATTCTCTCGCCGCGCCTGCGTGGCTGCGCGCCTTAACGACGGCCTCGTCAGCGGCGACCCCAACCGACAGGCCCTGCTCGAGAAGGTGCTCAAATGGGCAGCCGAGAAAGACGGACTGCCCTCCATAGAAGACTACATGGCCAACCACCAAAACGACCCCAACGCCAACCGCGAGTGGCAGTACTTTCAGGACATCATAGCATGGGTGCACAAACTCTTCCCCTTCCGCGACAGCAATCTCTGCGGACAGCCTTGGGGCGAGTACTACAACGCCTATCGCGATGCCGACTTCGACCCCGACGACCTCCGCACACGCTACGATGCGCTGATGGAAGACGACGAGGTGGTCAAGAAGTCGGGCATCGTGCCCTACCTGTTTAGCGGCGAGGCGCGTCACCTCAACCTGCGCGCCTTCACCAAGTCGCAGAAGCAGACGATGTATGCCCGCCAAAATGGCCTTTGCCCCATCTGCCACGAGCACTACGAACTCTCCCAGATGGAGGGCGACCACATCACGCCGTGGAGCGAAGGCGGCAAGACCGAACTCGACAACGGCCAGATGCTCTGCCGCGACTGCAACCGCCGCAAAGGAGCGCGATAGCCGCACCATGAAAAACGACAAGGGCAGACGGTGAAAACTCTCTGCCCTTGTCGTGAAAACTCTCTGCGCAGATTGTTTTCACGGTCTGCCCAGAGGCGAAGACCTGTCGCATAAGGTGGCAAGAACGACAAGCAGATTTCTGCTGAAATGTTTGGCCGATTGATATTTTGTATGTACCTTTGCCGTATCAAAAAACTTGAGATGATGCTGATAACAGGTTTTAGGCTCGTGTTGTCTCATATAACTGATAGATAATATGAAGAAACGTCGTTTGATTTTCTACGCCACGATAGGGCTCATGACGCTTGTCGGTATGTCTGTCGTCTTCGACGCGGACGTGGCAGCGTGGTGCGGCGCGTCGGTGGAGATGGTGGACCGGTGCATCATAGGCATCGCGGTGCTTGTCGCTTGCATCGGTGCGTGGTTTTTGCTCAAATTCGCAAAGGAGGAGCATAACCCCCTCAACAAGTTTTACACGATACTCACTTGTGCTTTTGGCGTCATGGCACTCCTGTTTGCCTTCGTCGCCCAGTCGTTGGCGTTTTCGCCGATGCTGACCGTAAGCCTATCCGCATTGTCGGCCCTCATGATGGGCTGCGTGATGCGCATCGCCTATGTCCATCGCTTGCTGAAATTGGCCTACGGCATAGCCATACCGCTGCTGTGGTTTGTCGTGGTGGTGCTTTTCGCTTGGGCCGAAAACGCCGTGCGTACAGGTAATATGTAACATGTAAGAATAGTGCAGTACGCCGTAAGAGACGGTAAACCCTTGGATGAACGCCTCAAATATAAATAAGCAGAATGATTATGAAACGCATTTTCTATTTACTCCTCACGATGTCTGGCTTGCTGACGCTCATCTACTTGTTGAGCATCTGGTTTGACCGTAACTATGCTCCTCAATATGGTCTCTCGTCAGAGGCTGTCGCCCAGTGGACAATGGGCACTGCTGGCTTCGTGTGCTTGGTCTTTGCGTTATGCGTGGTGTGGGTACAGTGTAAATCGCGCGATACGAAGCCTGTTAGTATGCGGCATAAGACTTGGATGGCAGCGTCAGCGTTGGTGACGATAGTTGGCCTTGTGTGTCTGCAATTTGCGGTGCACACCGTCGCGCTAATTGTATGTTTGGCCTGTTTGTGTATGGCGTCTGCGCTTTGTCAGATATGGCTCATCTACAAATATGGGCGCTGCAAGAAAAGCGTTTGCTGGGCTTTGGCGCTGACGTGGATGCTTATTGTCGCGCTTTCGACATACAACGCTGTTTCCCTTGGACAGTGCCCATAGGCGAAAACGCGCTGCGCAGGGCGATGCAGCCGCCGCACATCTCGGCCGTGTACAGTTCACAGGCCAAAAATGACGGTTCATCGCCGATTTTATCCGTTTCACCCCTTTTGCTCTTGCACATTTTGCGTGCGATTGCTACCTTTGCACCTGCTTCCCCGAATGAATACCGCTGATGGCTGCTTCGGCAACGCTATGCCATCGGCAACAGAAGCGGAGCAACTATAAACTAAATTTCAATTGACCTATTTAGAATACCAATGAGAAGAAAGAGAAACGTATGCAGCCAGTTGCTTGGCTTGGCGTTAATGGCATGTTTCGCCGCCCCCTTGTTCAGCGGCTGTTTCCCGCATGTAGATGTCACTGACGTGATAGAACTTCCCCCAGAAGGCGGTAAGACGACTTTTCGCAGAGAATTGGATTTCTATGAATTGGTAGATAAGGAAGGTATGAAGAGGACGCACAATATTGGAAACGATAGCGCGTATGTGGAATACAAATGGCTGCGTATAGAATATAGATGGGGCGATGATCATATCACATTCATCACCCCGCCAAACGATACGGGCAAAAAAAGACACATGGAAATACAAGGCATGTCGGGCAATGCCAGCGCGGCTGGTATCATAGTAAGGCAAAAACCGATACGAAACTAAACGAAACGACATGAAACGCTACCTATCGACCGCTCTTGTGGCTTGTGGGGTGTTTTCCCTCATCTTTCTCCTTATTTTCTGCGGCGAGGACTTTGCCGCGCAGTATGGCCTCACCCGTGAGTTCGTGCCGTGGTCAGTCGCGCTGATAATCTGGGGCGGCTACTGCCTTGCGCTATGGGTGTGGCGTCGGTTCATCCCCGCTGATGCTGCGCCGTCGGAGCACCCGCAATTCCCAATCAGTTACGAGATAGCATGGGCGACGATGATTTCTTCGCTCTACGCCGTAAGGCACATGGTGTCGCTGCCGTCTGCGGTCTGCATGGTCATCTTCTCGCTCATCGGCGCGGTGTGGCTGGTGGTTTATTTCTGCAAACATCAGGCATGGAAAGTGCGGCATTGCCTCTTCTTTTTTCTCTTTTGGGGCGGCCTCATGGCTTGGAGCGTTAGCTCATTTTTCGATAGATTGCAACCGTAATAGGATACACCATAAAGTTGTGAAATTTCTGATACCAGTTGTCGGTGCTTTGCCTCGCGCGCGCGTATATAAATAATAGGTATTAGGCTTGTCGAAGACGAAATGGCGCATTTTGCGCCACTTTTTCGTCTAAACGCTTGCTCATATCATCAATAATGCCTAACTTTGCCCATAGAAGTTTCACCCTCTAATACTAATGACTATGGATTTTAAGCTTCAGACCCTCCACTTCAACGCTACCGAGCAACTCACCGCGTATATCAACAAGAAAACTGCCAAACTCGAGAAGAATCCCGACATCGAAAGCGTGGAACTCACGCTCAAAGTCGTGAAGCCCGAAACGGCCAACAACAAGGAAGCCTCCGTCAATCTCAAAACACGCGGACGCGCCTTCCACGCCGAGAAAGTGGCCGACACTTTTGAAGAGGCTATCGACCATTGCATCGACGTTGTGCGCCGAGAATTGGAAAAAATCAAAGAAAATCGCGGTTAAAAGCAAAAAAAATCGCCAAAACCTTTGGTAGTTCAAATTTTATGCCTAACTTTGCACTCGATTTCGGAAAGGAACTCCTCAAAAGTGCAGAGTTAGGCACCCGAAAGGGACTCCAAAACGAATGACGGGCAAATACCAGAGTGGCCAAATGGGGCAGACTGTAAATCTGCTGGCGTACGCCTTCGGTGGTTCGAATCCATCTTTGCCCACCACCTCCACCCCGGAGGGCGAGACGAGGACCTTGTGGCCTCGTCGTTCGCAAAATGCGGAAGTAGCTCAGCTGATAGAGCACTAGCCTTCCAAGCTGGGGGTCGCGGGTTTGAGCCCCGTCTTCCGCTCAAAATTTGCTGTTATAGCTCAGCGGTAGAGCACTTCCTTGGTAAGGAAGAGGTCGTGAGTTCAAGTCTCACTAACAGCTCTCTCACTTAATGAACATTCCGAAGTTTTTAGAGGAGGTGCTACGCCTATTTCCTCTGAAAAATTCGCTTTGTACGACAACATTTACAAATACAATATCACAATGGCAAAAGAAACATTCGTACGTACCAAACCGCACGTAAACATTGGTACCATTGGTCACGTTGACCACGGTAAGACTACTCTTACTGCTGCTATCACCACTGTACTCGCAAAGAACGGCCTCTCCGAGGTTAAGAGCTTTGATCAGATTGATAACGCTCCCGAGGAAAAGGAGCGCGGTATCACCATCAACACTGCTCACGTAGAGTACGAAACCGCTAACCGTCACTACGCACACGTAGACTGCCCGGGTCACGCCGACTATGTGAAGAACATGGTAACTGGTGCTGCTCAGATGGACGGTGCTATCATCGTAGTTGCTGCTACTGATGGTCCTATGCCTCAGACTCGTGAGCACATCCTGCTCGCTCGTCAGGTGAACGTGCCTCGCCTCGTCGTGTTCCTCAACAAGTGTGATATGGTCGAGGACGAAGAGATGCTCGAGCTCGTAGAAATGGAAATGCAGGAACTCCTCGCTCAGTACGAATTTGAAGATGACACCCCCATCATCCGTGGTTCTGCTCTTGGCGCACTCAATGGCGTTGCTCAGTGGGAAGAGAAGGTGATGGAGCTCATGGCTGCTTGTGACTCTTGGATTCAGGAGCCCGAGCGTGACCGTGATAAACCCTTCCTTATGCCTGTCGAAGACGTCTTCTCTATCACTGGTCGTGGTACCGTGGCTACTGGTCGTGTAGAAACTGGTATCATCAAGGTGGGTGACGAAGTTCAGCTTCTCGGTCTCGGTGAGGACAAGAAGTCCGTTGTAACCGGTGTTGCGATGTTCCGTAAGCTCCTCGAGCAGGGTGAGGCTGGTGATAACGTTGGTCTTCTCCTCCGTGGTATCGATAAGAACGAAGTTAAGCGTGGTATGGTTATCACCCACCCGGGTGTCATCAAGCCTCACACCAGCTTCAAGGCTTCTATCTACGTTCTGAAGAAGGAAGAGGGTGGTCGCCACACTCCGTTCGGCAACAAGTATCGTCCTCAGTTCTATCTCCGCACCATGGACTGCACCGGTGAGATTCATCTCCCCGATGGCATCGAGATGGTAATGCCTGGTGATAACGTAGAGATTCGTGTTGATCTTATCTACGCCGTTGCTCTCAACGTAGGTCTTCGCTTCGCTATCCGTGAAGGTGGCCGCACTGTAGGTTCTGGTCAGATCACTGAAATCCTCGACTAATATCTCTCATAAGAGATTGTCATAATTAGCAGGCCTGTTGGTCGCCCCTTCGGCAAGCAGGTCTGCTATCTTACGGGAATAGCTCAGTTGGTAGAGCACTGGTCTCCAAAACCAGGTGTCGGGAGTTCGAGCCTCTCTTCCCGTGCCAAATAAAGTAAGATATGCTGAAATCAATTGTCACATATTGCAAAGATTCTTATTCGGAATTAGCGCATAAGACTACGTGGCCTACACGTCAGGAATTGACACACAGCGCGATAGTAGTACTCATTGCTTCCGTCATTATCGCACTCATAGTGTTCGCCATGGATTCTGTGTTCCAATACCTTATGGGATTCATTTACGGTTCTAACTAACACTCATGGCAGACATAGAAATGAAATGGTACGTTCTGCGTGCCGTTAGTGGAAAGGAAGCCAAGGTGAAAGAATACATCGATGCTGAAATTAACAATGGAAGCCTCGGTGGATTCGTTTCGCAGGTAGTGATACCCACGGAGAAGGTGGCCAAGGTCGTAGGCGGTAAGCGCGTTATCAAGGAGCGCATCGCTATGACTGGTTATGTCTTCGTGGAAGCAAAACTTGTGGGTGAGATAGCCCACACGCTCCGTAATACTCCCAACTGTCTCGGCTTTCTCGGCGGTCTTGACCACCCCGATAGCCTGAGTGAGAGTGATGTGCGCAGAATCTTGGGCGAGGGAGAAAGCGTCGAGGAGGAAATCACCGACATTCTCATCCCCTATTCCGCAGGCGAAAACGTGAAAGTCATCGACGGTCCATTCTCTGGCTTCAACGGCGTTATCGAGTCCGTCAATCAAGAGAAAGCCACGCTCGTGGTGTCCGTCAAAGTGTTTGGGCGTCCCACGCCTCTGACACTTGGTTTTATGCAAGTAGAGAAAGAGTAACACCGCCCACCTATTCGTTAGGTTTGCTTCCTGTCGTGGTGCGAAATTCTCGCGTTATCAATAAATCAATAATAAACAACAATGGCAAAAGAAGTTGCTGGATTAATCAAATTACAGATTAAAGGTGGCGCTGCAAATCCAAGTCCTCCCGTAGGTCCCGCTCTCGGTTCCAAGGGTATCAACATCATGGATTTCTGCAAGCAGTTCAACGCCAGAACTCAGGAGAAAGCCGGTAAGGTGCTCCCAGTTGTAATTACTTACTACAACGATAAGAGCTTTTCCTTTATCGTCAAGACTCCTCCCGTAGCAATACAGTTGCTCGAAGCTGCCAAGAAAAAGAGCGGTTCTGCACAGCCCAACCGTAACAAGGTCGCTGAGATTACTTGGGATCAGGTTAAGACTATCGCAGAAGACAAAATGCCCGACCTCAACTGCTTCACAGTGGAGTCGGCCATGCGCATGGTAGCAGGTACAGCACGTAGCATGGGTATCACTGTCAAGGGAGACTTCCCCGCATAATATTAACACTTCAATTTTACAGATTACAATGAGCAAACTGACAAAAAACCAGAAGCTGGTTGCCAACAAAGTTGAAGCAGGGAAGGCATACTCCTTGAAGGAAGCATGCGAATTGGTTAAGGAAATTACCTTCACCAAGTTTGATGCCTCTTTCGACATTGATGTGCGTTTGGGCGTTGATCCTCGCAAGGCTGACCAGATGGTGCGTGGCGTAGTGTCACTCCCCAACGGTACTGGTAAGACCGTGCGTGTGCTCTGCCTTTGCACACCTGACAAGGAAGCTGCTGCAAAAGAAGCTGGCGCTGACTATGTAGGTCTCGACGAATATATCGAGAAGATTAAGGGTGGCTGGACTGACGTGGATGTCATCATCACGATGCCCGCCATCATGGGTAAAATCGGTGCCCTCGGTCGCGTGCTCGGTCCTCGTGGACTGATGCCTAACCCCAAGAGCGGCACTGTAACTATGGACGTAGCCAAGGCTATTAAGGAAGTTAAGCAAGGTAAGATAGACTTCAAGGTTGATAAGGCTGGTATCGTACATGCTTCTATCGGTAAGGTGAACTTCACCGCTGATCAGATGCAAGGCAATGCCAAGGCTTTCCTCGACACTATCATCAAGCTTAAGCCCGCAGCCGCAAAGGGTACATATATCAAGAGCATTTATCTTTCCTCTACCATGAGTAAGGGTGTCAAGGTTGACCCCAAGTCGGTGGAAGAAGCATAGCCTAACATTATACAAACCAACGAATCATGAGAAAGGAAGATAAAGCAAACGTTATTGAAGCCCTCGGACAGAAGCTCAACGAGTACGCTCATTTCTACCTCGTAGATGTGACGGGCTTGAATGCAGAGGCTACCAGCGCTCTGCGTCGTAAGTGCTTCGGTCAGGACATTAAGATGGTGGTGGTCAAGAACACCCTGCTGGAAAAGGCTCTTGACGCTCGTGAAGGTGATTTCTCTCCCCTCTACGGTACGCTCAAAGGTAACACCGCAGTGTTCTTCAGCAACGTCGCTAATGCTCCTGCTAAACTCCTCAAAGAGGTCGGCAAAGAAGGCGTGCCTCAGCTCAAAGCAGCCTACGCAGAAGAAGAAATCTACGTTGGTGCTGAGCATATGGAAGCCCTCTGCGCTATCAAGAGCCGTACAGAACTCATTGCAGAAGTCGTATCTCTCCTGCAAAGTCCTGCCAAGAATGTTATCTCTGCTCTCCAAAGCGCAGGCGGTACCATCCACGGCGTACTCAAAACTCTCGGCGAACGCCCCGAATAAAACAAAACTCAGGCCTGCTATGGCCTACCCACATTAAAGTAACAAACAAACAACAAAACAATATTTACTATTATGGCAGATATTAAAGCTCTTGCAGAAGAACTCGTAAATCTTACTGTAAAGGAAGTTAACGAATTGGCAAATGTGCTCAAGGAAGAGTACGGTATTGAACCCGCTGCTGCTGCTGTTGCAGTTGCTGCTCCCGCTGCTGGTGGTGCTGCTGCCGCAGAAGAGAAGACCGCTTTTGACGTTGTGCTCAAGAACGCAGGTGCTGCTAAGCTTCAGGTCGTTAAGGCTGTGAAGGAAGCTTGCGGTCTCGGTCTGAAAGAGGCTAAGGAACTCGTTGACGGCGCTCCCTCCAAGCTGAAGGAAGGCGTTGCCAAGGAAGAGGCTGAGGCTCTCAAGAAGGCTCTTGAAGAAGCTGGCGCTGAAGTAGAAGTTCAGTAAACAATCATTTCCCTATACGGGCCTGGTTAAGAATCCTCTGGTAGAGGGTTCTTAACCTTTTTGTGTCTTTATATTTACCGCACTGAGCCGCCCGACATACTACAAACCTGCTGCCTTGATAAAGGCCTGCGGCGAGATAGGATGAAGAGTGGCGAAGGTATAAGTTACAATAAATATGTCTAAAGTGATCAACAACCGTGTCAATTTCGCGAGCGTCAAGAGTCCGTTCCCATACCCCGACTTCCTTGACGTGCAGTTGAAGTCCTTTACCGACTTCTTGCAACTTGACACACCTGCTGAAAAGCGAAAGGAAGATGGCCTGTACAAAGTCTTTGCGGAGAACTTCCCCATCACTGACACCCGCAATAACTTTGTGCTGGAATTCCTTGACTACAACATCGATGCGCCGCGTTACAGCATTGAGGAATGTCTCGAGCGTGGCCATACTTACAGTGTGCCTTTGAAGGCGAAACTGAAGATTTCGTGCACAGACCCCGACCACGAGGATTTCGACCCCAAGGTAGATAACGTCTATCTCGGTACGATACCCTACATGACGCCTAATGGCACCTTCATTATCAACGGTGCTGAGCGCGTCGTCGTAAGTCAGTTGCACCGTAGTCCCGGTGTGTTCTTTGGCTCGAGCATTCACACCAACGGTAAGAAACTCTACAGCGCACGTATTATCCCCTTCAAGGGCTCGTGGATAGAGTTTGCGACTGACATCAACAATGTCATGTACGCCTATATCGACCGTAAGAAAAAGTTGCCAGTGACGACGCTGCTGCGTGCCATCGGTTTTGAGAGCGATAAGGACATATTGCAGATATTCGACCTCGCCGAAGAAGTCAAGGTGACGAAGCCCAATCTGAAGAAGGCTATCGGCCGCAAGTTGGCAGCCCATGTGATGAAGAACTGGACCGAGGACTTTGTCGATGAAGACACGGGTGAGATCGTTTCGATAGAGCGTACCGAAATCTTGGTGGAGCGCAATCAGCCCATCACGGAGGAGAACATTTCGACCATCATCGAGAGTGGACTGCAAACCGTCCTGCTGCATAGCGAGGAAGAGGGGGGCAGTGACTTCTCTATCATCTTCAATACGCTCAGCAAAGACCCCACGACTACTGAGCACCAAGCCGTGTTCCACATCTATCGTCAGTTGCGCAATGCCGACCCCGCTGACGACGCTTCGGCCAAGGAGGTCATCAACAACCTCTTCTTCTCCGATAAGCGTTACGACCTCGGCGATGTGGGCCGCTACCGCATCAACCGCAAACTCGGCTTGACCACAGATATGAATGTCCGCGTCTTGACGCGTGAGGACATCATCGAGATTATCAAATATCTCGTAGAACTCATCAACTCCAAGGCTACCGTTGATGACATCGACCACTTGAGCAACCGCCGTGTGCGCACGGTCGGTGAGCAGTTGGCCAACCAGTTCTCCATCGGCTTGTCGCGTATGAGTCGCACCATCCGTGAGCGTATGAACGTACGCGACAACGAGGTGTTCTCGCCCGCAGACCTTATCAATGCCAAGACTATTTCGTCGGTCATCAACTCCTTCTTCGGCACCAATGCCCTGTCGCAGTTTATGGACCAGACCAACCCCTTGGCAGAAGTTACCCACAAGCGTCGTCTCTCGGCTCTTGGTCCTGGCGGTTTGAGCCGTGAGCGTGCCGGCTTTGAGGTGCGCGACGTACACTACACCCACTACGGCCGACTCTGTCCAATCGAGTCACCGGAAGGCCCCAACATCGGTCTTATCTCTTCTCTCTGCCTCTATGCCAAGATCAACAACCTCGGCTTCATCGAAACGCCCTACCGTCCTATCAAGGACAGCGTGGTTGATCTCGACATCAACAAGGTAGTCTATCTCTCTGCCGAAGAGGAAGAAGGCAAGATTATCGGTCAGGGCAATGCACCGCTCAACGACGATGGTACCTTCATCCGTAAGGTCGTCAAGTGCCGCCAAGATGCTGACTATCCTGTCGTGCCGCCAGCACAGGTCGATCTCATGGACGTTGCTCCGCAGCAGATAGCCTCCATCGCCGCAGGTCTCATCCCCTTCCTCGAGCACGACGATGCTCACCGTGCCCTCATGGGCTCCAACATGATGCGTCAGGCTGTGCCTCTCGTGCGCAGCGAAGCACCTATTGTCGGCACTGGTATCGAGAAGCAGGTTTGCGAAGACTCCCGCACGATGATCAAGGCCGAGGGCGAAGGCGTCATCGACTTTGTAGATGCTACGAAGATTGTCATCACCTACGACCGCACCGAGGATGAAGAGTTTGTAAGTTTCGAGTCTGCTACCAAGGAATACCAGATACCGAAGTTCCGTCGTACCAACCAAAGTATGACCATCGACCTTCGTCCCATCTGCGACAAGGGACAGCGCGTCCATGCGGGTGACATCCTCACCGAGGGTTACGCCACAGAGAATGGCGAGTTGGCCCTGGGACGCAACCTGCTCGTGGCTTACATGCCTTGGAAGGGCTACAATTATGAGGATGCCATCGTGCTCAACGAGCGCATGGTACGTGAGGACATCCTTACCTCCGTCCATGTCGATGAGTACGCGCTCGATGTCCGCGAGACAAAACTCGGCGTGGAGGTGCTCACCAACGATATTCCCAATGTCAGCGAAGACGCAACGAAGGACCTCGATGAGAATGGTATCGTACGCATCGGTGCGCGCATCGTCCCGGGCGACATCATCATCGGTAAGATTACGCCCAAGGGTGAGAGCGACCCGACGCCGGAAGAGAAACTGCTGCGCGCCATCTTCGGCGACAAGGCTGGCGATGTGAAGGATGCTTCGCTCAAGGCCAACCCCTCTCTCGCTGGTGTCGTTATCAAGAAGAGCCTCTTCTCCCGCGCTATGAAAAATCGCTCGGAGAAGAACGCCGACAAGGTGCTCCTCAAGCGTATCGACGAAGAATTTGAGAAGGAGACGCAGGAGTTGCGCAGCATCATGATAGACAAGTTGCTGACGCTCACCAAGGGTAAGAAGTCCAATGGCGTCTTCGACAACATCGGCGCAGAGATTGTGGCCGAGGGTGCTGCTTTCACCAAGTCGGTGCTCCAGACCATAGACTACACCTGCGTCCATCTCTCTGGCTGGACCAGCGATGAGCACACCAATAGCCTCATCTCGCAACTTATCATCAACTACCTGCATAAGTATAACGAGAAGGATGCCGTGCTCAAACGTAAGAAACTCGCCATCACCATCGGCGACGAACTGCCCAGCGGCATCATCCAGCTGGCCAAAGTCTATATCGCCAAGAAGCGTAAGATAGGCGTCGGCGACAAAATGGCCGGTCGTCACGGTAACAAGGGTATCGTCTCCAAAGTGGTACGCCAAGAAGATATGCCGTTCCTCGAAGACGGTACGCCCGTTGATATTGTGCTCAACCCGCTCGGTGTGCCTTCGCGTATGAACATCGGCCAGGTCTTCGAAGCCGTCCTTGGCTATGCTGGCCGCAAACTCGATGTGAAGTTTGCTACACCTATCTTCGACGGTGCCAAACTTGAAGACCTCTGTGAGTGGACCGACAAGGCTGGCTTGCCCCGCTACTGCGCAACGCAGCTCTATGACGGTGCAACGGGTGAGCCTTTCGACCAGAAGGCTACCGTCGGTGTCACCTATATGCCGAAACTCGGCCACATGGTGGGAGACAAGATGCACGCCCGCTCCATCGGTCCGTACAGCCTCATCACCCAGCAGCCTTTGGGCGGTAAAGCCCAGTTTGGTGGCCAGCGTTTCGGTGAGATGGAGGTTTGGGCCATTGAGGCCTTCGGCGCAAGCCATGTCTTGCAGGAGATCCTTACCATCAAGTCCGATGATGTCAATGGCCGCAGCAAGGCCTACGAAGCCATCGTCAAGGGTGATCCTATGCCTACGCCCGGCATCCCCGAGTCTCTCAATGTGCTGCTCCACGAACTCCGTGGCCTCGGCCTCAGCATCACTCTCGACTAATACACACCATATCAAGAGTCAGTCGCAAAACGCTCTGCCCAGATGCTTGAAACAATCTGGGCGGACGCGAAAAACTCTCTGCCCAGACCGTTTGCACTATCTGCGCGGATGCGTCGAAGGCATTAGTTTTCACCGCCGACACATATCACCTTTATACTTACAGTTATGGCTTTTAAGAAAGAATCAAAAATAAAGAGCAATTTCACCAAGAATACCATAGGTCTTGCCTCCCCCGTGGAAATCCAAAAGAACTCCTACGGTGAAGTGCTCAAGCCGGAGACGATCAACTAC
>JAGHRU010000108.1 GCA_018066225.1 Candidatus Equimonas enterica | reverse complement strand
CCGACCTGCCCTACGGCAAGACGGTAGGCGCAGTGGAGGCCAGCATCGTCGCAGCCAGCGAGAAAGGCAAAATCAAGATACGCAAGGTGGAAGACTACACGGCTGACCATGTGGAGGTCGTGGTAAGACTGGCGCCCGGAGCCAGCAGTGACAAGACCATAGATGCCCTCTACGCTTTCACCGACTGCGAAATCAGCATCTCGCCCAACTGCTGCGTCATCGACGAGCATCGCCCGAAGTTCATCACCGTGAGCGACGTGCTGCGCCGCAGTGTGGATAGCACGCGCGACCTCTTGCGCCGCGAGTTGGAAATACGGCTCAGCGAGTTGCGCGAGAGTCTGATGTTTGCTTCGCTCGAAAGGATATTTATCGAAGAGCGCATCTACAAGGACAAGCCCTTCGAAGAGGCCAAGAGCATCGAGGCTGCCCTATCGCATATCGCCAAACGCCTTGCGCCCTTTGTCGCAGGACTGGTGCGCGACATCACCCACGAGGACTTGCAGCGACTGCTCGAAATCAAGATGGCGCGCATCCTACGCTTCAACAAAGACAAGGCCGACGACCTCATCGCCCGCATCACGGCAGAGATGGAGGCTGTGGAGCACGACTTGCAGCACATCACGGAAGTGGCCATCAACTGGTTTCAGTTCATCTACGACAAATATGCCGCCGACCACCCACGGCGCACGGAGATACGCACCTTCGACACCATCGAAGCCACCAAAGTCATCGAGGCCAACGAGAAACTCTACATCAACCGCGAGGAAGGCTTCATCGGCACATCGCTCAAAAAAGATGAGTTTGTCGAAAACTGCTCTCCCATCGACGATGTCATCCTCTTCTACCGCGACGGCACCTACAAGGTGGTACGCATCGCCGACAAGGTCTTTGTAGGCGAGACGGAGCGGTCGAAGGCAGAGAAGAAGAAGGCAGAAATCATCCACATCGCCGTCTATAAGCGCGGCGACAAACGCACCATCTACAACGCTGTCTATCGCGAAGGCAAAGACGGCGCGTGCTACATCAAACGCTTCAACGTAACGGGCATCATCCGCGACCGCGAAAACGACCTCACCACAGGCGTGGCAGGCTCGCGCGTGCTCTACTTCACCGCCAACCGCAACGGCGAGGCCGAAGTCGTCAAGGTGACCCTCAAGCCCAACCCCAAACTCCGCCGCTTGGCTTTCGACAAGGACTTCGGCGACATCAGCGTCAAAGGTCGCGGCTCGCGCGGCAATATGCTGACGAAGCTCGACGTACACAAGATAACGCTCAAAGCGCACGGCGGCTCTACGCTGGGTGGCCGCAAAGTGTGGTTCGACCCCGATGTGCAGCGTCTCAACTTCGACGAACGCGGGCAGTACCTTGGCGAATTTCACAGCGACGACCGCGTACTCGTCATCCTGCAAAGCGGCGAATACTACACCACGACCTTCGACCCCAACAACCACTACGAGGCCACAGGCTTGCTGCGCGTAGAGAAGATGGACGAGCACAAAGTGTGGACAGCGGTGCTCCACGACGCCGATCAAGATGGCAATGTCTATCTCAAACGTTTCGCCCTCGAAGCCTCTACGCTCGGGAAGCGCAGCAACCTGCTGGGCGAAAATCCCGCATCGACGCTGCTGCTGCTCACCGACACCCCCTACCCGCGCCTGCGCCTCACCTACGGCGGCAACGACAGCGTGCGCCCACCCTTGGAAGTAGAAGCCGAGGACTTCGTGGGCGTGAAGTCGGTCAAAGCCAAAGGCAAGCGTCTCACCACGCTACAAGCCGAGCGCATCGAGGAACTCGAGCCGACACGCCAACCCGAGCCTGCGCCCGAAGCCGCAGCCGAAGAGACCCCAGCCGACGACAAGGAAAATCCAGCCGCTGCGGGCGGGGTTATCATCGACGGCCAGCAGACGTTTTTCTAACTGCCCAGAGAGTGAAAACGATCTGCGCAGACCGTAAAAACTATCTGCCCAGATTGTAAGAACTGTCTGCCCAGACCGTTTTCACTATTTCCTTTCGCCTGTAAATCAGCATCTTATGAAGACCAAAAACTTCCTCCGTACGCTCACGCTCTGCCTCACGCTACTGCTCATGCACTTTGTCCAGAGAGCCGCAGCGCAGAGCGGCGATGACACAAGGCTTCACTTCGACCACGCCGTGCCTGCCGCCGCGACGAGCGTGCCTTACCTCAAAAGCATTGACCTCTACTGGCAGAGCGGGCAGCACGCCGCATGGGTGGCCGAAGGACAAACCATCCTAATCAACAACACCGCCGTGGCCGTCACCTGCTACTTTCACGAAGACTTCACCCGCATGGTCTTTGACGATGTCATCACGGCCGACACACCCTGTGTGGCTGAAAATGAGGGGAAGGTGAGCATCGACATCCTGCCATATTACTTCAACGCCTCGAGCGAGGCCATCCATCTCGACTACACCTGCACGCCGCTCGATGGCAACCTCGTCGTGGGTCGGACCAGGCCAGCGACAGGCGAATATGTGGAGCAACTCACCGACATCACCTTCGCTTTCCACAACGACCTCCTCACGCCCAACGGTATCGGCCCGATGGAACTCGTGGAAGCCATCACCATCAACGGGCAGACGGGACTGGTGGCAAGCGTAGATTGTAGCCATCTTCCGCCCCGACTGACGCTGACGCAACCCATCACCGCCGACGGCGACTACACCATCGTCCTCCCATCCGGCCTCTTTGTCTATGACGACGAGAACTGGCACCTGACCAACCTCAACGACATCACGCTGCAGTACACCGTAGATAGCCCCGGCTTCGTCATGACGGCAGCCGAGTGGTGCACCTACTGCCCGCCCTACGACTGCCGTATCCCCGAGGGCTACACCGCCTTCATCGTACCCACTGTCAAGCCCGGCGAAATCGTGCTGGAAGAAATCGGCCGCGACATCCCGCATGGCACACCTGTCATCATCAACGGCAGCCGCCCCGCCACGGGCTCAAAGGTCGGCGTAGAGCGACTCGGCACACCCCCAGCAGCCGTGGCCGAGAGCCGCTATCTCTTCGGCGTAACGGGCAACGTGTCGGAGACATTTTACTACGCCGACTTCTACCCCCTTTACGATGAAGCAGGCTACCTCTACAAACTCAGCTACAACAAGCAGGGTAAGGACTTGGGCTGGTACTTCGACAGCGAAGACGGCCAAGAACTCGTCTGCAAGCCCCACCGCGCCTTTCTCGCTGTGCCCCATAGTCTGGAAGGCATAAGCGGCACATTCCGCTTTGTCCGCGCCGAGGAGACGGGACTCACCACGCCACAGGCGACCACCTCCACCGCACGCCACGCGCAGCCCTACTCCGTGTCGGGACAAGCCGCCACGGCTCATCTGCCGCACGCCATCCTCATCGCAGACGGCAAAAAACGCCTCACGCACTGACCATGAAGCCCTATTCCACTCCCCAAATACGCCTTATCGACTTGTGTCCCGATGCGAGCCTAATGATGTATAGCGGGCGCGAACGCCCGACCAAACCGCACCACGAAGTCGGCGGCGACCAACTCGCGCCACACCGACTGCAGCCCACAGACCAGAAGCAGTGGCCGTGGCCTGAATAGGCGCAGCCTGCGCATCACCTTGTTTTTTTGGCCAAAAGGCTTGCCAATATCAAGGATTTTGAGTAACTTTGCACCTGAAATGCTCCCTCCCCATAAATGAGGAGAAGAAAGCACGCACCAACAGCATACAATTCAATCTAATAATAATTCTTAATCTTTCAATCCTATGTGGTTAACTAATTCCTCTATCGGACGTAAGGTCATCATGTCAGTCACTGGCGTGTCTCTCATCCTCTTCCTTACGTTCCACGCCTGCATGAACATCGTGGCCATCTTCGATGTCTTCGGCAAGACGGGTGGTGAGCACTACAACTGGGTCTGCGAGATGCTGGGTACCAACTGGTACGCGCTCGTAGGTACAGCCGCGCTCGCCGTACTCGTAGTACTTCACTTCGTTTATGCCCTCATCCTGACTTTGCAGAACAAGAAGGCACGCGGCAGCAACAAGTATGCTGTCACTGACCGCCCTGCCAAGGTGGAATGGGAGTCGCAAAACATGTTTGTCATCGGCCTCATCGTCGTGCTCGGCCTCTGCCTCCACCTCTTCAACTTCTGGTGGAACATGATGGCTGCTGAGCTCATGGGTGCTCCCGCCATAGAGGCTACCGATGGCTATCGCTACATGTGCGAGACCTTCGGCAACCCCGTCTTCCTCATCATCTACCTCGTTTGGTTCGCTGCGCTCTGGTTCCACCTCAACCACGGTATGTGGAGCGCTATGCAGACCCTCGGCTGGAATGGTAAGACATGGTTCTGCCGCTGGAAGTGCATCGGCCAGATCTACACGACCATCATCATTCTGATGTTTGTGGCTGTTGCCCTCGTATTCAACTTCTGCGCCTAATATCCACACCCCGCAGTGGGCAAGGAGCGACCTGCCACACGACAGGGGCGTACACGCCACACTGCACACTAACATACAAGTCACATATTATGGTAACTCTCAATTCAAGAATACCCGAAGGTCCCGTTGCTGAAAAGTGGACCAACTTCAAGGCTCACCAGCGCTTGGTGAGCCCCAAGAACAAGCTGAAGCTCGATGTCATCGTTGTCGGTACGGGTCTTGCAGGCGCAAGTGCCGCTGCCTCCCTCGCCGAAATGGGCTTCAACGTCTTTAACTTCTGCATCCAGGACAGTCCCCGCCGTGCACACTCCATCGCTGCACAGGGCGGTATCAACGCTGCCAAGGCTTACCAGAACGATGGCGACAGCGTCTATCGCCTCTTCTACGACACCGTCAAGGGCGGTGACTACCGCGCTCGTGAAGCCAACGTCTATCGTCTGGCCGAAGTGAGCAACAACATCATCGACCAGTGCGTGGCACAGGGCGTGCCTTTCGCTCGCGAATATGGCGGTATGCTCGCCAACCGCTCCTTCGGTGGCGCACAGGTGAGCCGTACGTTCTACGCCAAGGGTCAGACGGGTCAGCAGCTGCTGCTCGGTGCTTACTCCTCACTCATGTGCCAAGTAGGCAAGGGCAAGGTGAAGCTCTACACCCGCTATGAAATGGAAGACGTGGTCATCATCGACGGCCGTGCACGCGGTATCATCGTCAAGAACCTCGTGACGGGCAAGCTCGAACGCTTCAGCGCCAATGCCGTTGTCATCGGTACTGGTGGCTATGGCAATGCCTACTTCCTCTCCACCAACGCTATGGGCTGCAACTGCACCGCTGCCGTACAGTGCTACCGCAAGGGCGCAGTCTTTGCCAATCCCTCCTACGTGCAAATTCACCCCACCTGTATCCCCGTACACGGCGACAAGCAGTCCAAGCTTACCCTTATGTCGGAGTCGCTCCGCAACGATGGCCGTATCTGGGTGCCCAAGAAGATAGAAGATGCCAAGGCATTGCAGGAAGGCACCAAGCAGGGCTGGGATATTCCCGAGCAGGATCGTGACTACTACCTGGAGCGTCGCTACCCCGCCTTCGGCAACCTCGTGCCGCGTGACGTGGCTTCTCGCGCCGCCAAGGAACGTTGCGACAAGGGCTTCGGTGTAAACAACACGGGTCTGGCTGTCTTCCTCGACTTCTCAGAATCCATCCAGCGTCTCGGCATCAACGAGATACGTCAGCGCTACGGCAACCTCTTCGACATGTATGAAGAAATCACCGATGTCAATCCCGGTGAGTTCGTACGCAACGACGGCAAATATGACTACTACAAGCCCATGATGATCTTCCCCGCCGTGCACTACACGATGGGCGGTATCTGGGTCGATTACGAATTGCAGACCACCATCCCTGGCCTCTTTGCTATCGGCGAGTGCAACTTCTCCGACCACGGTGCTAACCGCCTCGGTGCTTCCGCCCTCATGCAAGGCTTGGCCGACGGCTACTTCGTACTGCCTTACACCATCCAGAACTACCTCGCAGACCAAGCCATCTGGCCGCGTCTGAGCACCGACCTTCCCGAGTTTGAAGCCGCAGAGAAGGCTGTCAATGCCGAGTTTGACCGCCTTATGGGCATCAAGGGTAAGCGTTCGGTAGATAGCCTCCACAAGGAACTCGGCCACATCATGTGGGAGCACGTCGGCATGGGTCGCAACAAGGCTGGCCTCGAAGAAGGTATCAAGATGCTCAAAGCACTGCGCCAAGAGTTCAACACCAACCTCTTCATCCCCGGCACGAAGGAAGGCCTCAACGTCGAACTCGACAAGGCTATCCATCTGCGCGACTTCATCCTTATGGGCGAACTCGTGGCCAACGATGCCCTCCATCGTGAAGAGTCCTGCGGTGGTCACTTCCGCGAGGAGCACCAGACCGAAGAAGGCGAAGCCAAGTGCGACGACGCCAACTTCTTCTATGTAGGTTGCTGGGAATATAAGGGCAGCGACGACGCTGCGCCCGAACTCAGCAAGGAGCCCCTCGACTACGAAATCATCAAGGTACAAACCCGTAACTACAAGAACTAATCATCATGGCAAAGAATATAAGTTTTACCGTTCGCTACTGGAAGCAGAACGGCCCCAAGGACCAAGGTCACTTCGAGGAGAAGCACATGCAAAACATCCCCGACGACACCAGTTTCCTTGAGATGCTCGACATCATGAACGAGGAGCTCATCAACGAAGGCAAAGAGCCTTTCGTCTTCGACCACGACTGCCGCGAAGGTATCTGTGGCATGTGCTCCCTCTACATCAACGGCACGCCCCACGGCAAGACCGCTGCTGGCGCTACCACCTGCCAACTCTACATCCGTCGCTTCCACGAAGGTGACGTCATCACCGTAGAGCCTTGGCGCTCGGCAGCCTTCCCCGTCATCAAGGACTGCATGGTGGATCGCTCCGCCTTCGACAAGATTATGGCTGCTGGTGGCTACACCACCATCCGCACGGGTCAGGCACAGGACGCCAACGCCATCCTCATCCCCAAGGAGGATGCCGACGAGGCTATGGACTGCGCCACCTGCATCGGCTGCGGTGCTTGCGTCGCTGCTTGTAAGAACGGCTCTGCCATGCTCTTTGTCAGCAGCAAGGTCTCCCAGTTCGCTCTCCTGCCCCAAGGCCGCGTAGAGGCTGCTCGCCGCGTGAAGAACATGGTGGCCAAGATGGACGAACTCGGCTTCGGCAACTGCACCAACACCCGCGCCTGCGAAGCCGTATGTCCCAAGAACGAGTCCATCGCCAACATCGCTCGCCTCAATCGCGAGTTCCTCAAGGCTAAACTCGCCGACTAACAACGCAGCGTAGCCACCCAGCCCCGATGGGCAGCGGATGGCTACGCCGCCACCTTTGGCACACACTATCGATGCCCTGCCTATCCTGCACCGCCCGCATGGTGCACATAGGCAGGGCATCTGCTTTTCGTTTGGCCACAACACAAAAGGCCACGACAACTACGAATGTAGCGTCGTGGCCTATGGTTTGTCGCTATGCGGCTATTACTTCACAGCGTCTGCAACAGCAGTAGCGGGCTTAAACTTGATGACCGTCTTAGCGGGCACCTTGATGGTAGCACCAGTCTGAGGATTGCGAGCCGTACCAGCAGGTTTATCCTTAAGGGTGAAGTTACCGAAGCCGAGAAGCATTACAGCCTCCTTTTTCTTAAGAGATTCTGCTACTTCGTTGAAAGTTGCTTCAACGGCTACCTTTGCCTGAGCCTGAGTGAGGTTGGCCTTTGCGGCTACTGCCTTGATGAGTTCAGTCTTATTCATAATGTTATTATTTAGGTGATGAAAAATATCAAACGTATTTTGGGCGCAAGAATGCGGCATTTATGCCAATCCGCACCGTAGTTGCTTGCAAATTTATATTTTCTTATCGTTTCCTCCAAATTATTAAGGCATTTTTTTTGATTTCAGGGCAAAAAAAGTGCAATTTAGGCATTTAGGCGGCATAAATCAGCGAACTATCGCCAATTTCGCGGCGATAGACTGTTTGCCATCAGCCGTGGCTATCATGACGTAATAGACCCCCGTTGCGACACGCTCGCCGCCTATGTTGCGGCCGTCCCAACGGAAGGTGCCGCCATTGCTGCGCCCCACTGCGATAGCCTGTCCTGCCGTCGATACGATTTTCACCTCGCAGTCATCTACAAGGCCTTGGATAGTGATATCGCCATAGTAGTCGGGGCGAACTGGATTGGGGAAGACGCGAATGTTGTCACGCGAAAGCGTCGTCTGAGGCTGCGTAGCGTCGCCACGGTAAGAGATGAGTCCTTTGTCCGTACCTATAAAGACCTCTCCGCTCTCATCATTGATGGCGAGGCTGAGGATGGCGGACGAAAGAAGCGGCGAGTTGGTCTCATCGAAATGAGCGATAGTGACGAGACCATCGCTGGAGACCAGATAGACCCCGCTGCTGGTCGTCCCTATCCATTTGCGATCGGCACCATCGATGGCGATGCAACTGATGCTGACGCCACCAAGGAGGTAATCAGCGTAGTTGGTGCCATCATTACGCGGCACTTTGACTTGCGAGACGAGGAAATTGGAACTGCTGTACGCCGCAGGATCATCGACGAGGAAAACGCCCGTCGTCGTGCCAACCCAAATCCGCCCACTGCGATCCTGCGCCGTGCAAGTGGGGTTGATAGCAGCATAGGTAGTGCCATCGGTGTTGGTAAAAGAGGAGCGATAGGTGGCAATATCGTCGTTCAAATTCGTGATAGTACCGTTGTAGTCCAGACAAAGAAGGCCAGGGTCTTGCTTGTTCCACCAGCGCTGCGTCATCCACAAGCGTCCATCGGTGTCAAACATGGCATATTCCATCTTGACAGCCCCCGCCAATTTATCCACATAGACTGGCGTCCACTGCTCCTTCTCGCCGTGGCGGAGCACATAGAGTATGGTGTCGCGTTGCGAGTTGTTGGCCGCCCACAGATTGTGGTCCTTATCGTAGATGAGCGCACCGGTGCGGACATAGTTGAGATTGCCATCAGTGGCTGCCGTGCGAAAGGCGGAGTTCCCTTCGGTATATTGCCGCACGATGCGGCCATCACGGTACTCGTAAATCCCCGTTCGCGCCGTTGCGACGAAATGGTGGGCTGCGTCTTCGGGGTCTTGTACGAAACTCGTCACCGCCTCAAAGCGTGAGCCGATATAGCCTGCATCGGCCGTAGGCACTTCAAAGAGCGACCAACGGTCATCCTCATAGACCATCGGGGCAAAAGGCTGGCGCAGTGCGTCGTTCTCGCAGTCGAGATAGCCACCTGCCACAAGGAGACGGTTGCCCTCGAAATGCATGTTGTAGCACTGGTCGTAGTGCGGTCCATAGCCGCCAATAACGACATCGTCGCGCTGCAATTGGCCGTCCTTGACCTTATAGTGCTGTATGCCTGTCATGCCTTCGCACACCCAGAGTTCACGATCGTAGCGTCCCGTCACCCACATCGGGGTGGCGGGCAAGGCATCGAAGGCAGCCACGGGCGTATCGCCACCGTCATAGCAAGCCACAGTAGCCTCATCCCACAGCACTACGCCGTCAGAGGTCAGCGTGCCATCACGATAGACGTGCGAACTCACAAGGCGGAGGTTGTGCCAGCCGTCGCCTTGCTTCTCGGGCAGTGCGTCCATCGCTACAAGCCCAACATACTCGGCAGAACCACCAGAGGAGGTGATATACATCACGTCATCAGCGGGCAGCAGCACGATGTCCTTGAAGGCAAGGACGGGCTGCCACTGGCTGATGTCTTGCATATTGGCAGAGAGCAGGCAGCGGTACAGGTTGTTGTTGTCACGCATAGCCACCCAAAGGTTGTTGTCGAAGATAGCCGCGTCCTTGGCCGCACCTACCTTGTAGTAACCGCGTATCTCACGCCGCGCCACATCGACCCATATCACACCGCCCGAGGTGCATAGCAGCGCAGAGGTGCCGATGACGCGAAGCCGCGTAAACTCCGGTGTTTCGTCGGTGACATGGGCGTACTGCGGCAAGTTGCAGACCGTGCCGTCACGCGTATCTACGAGGTCTATGTTACCGTCGGCATAGGCCAAGACGAGCGTATGTGCTGCCTCGCTAAGCCCTATCTGCACGATTTTCATGGCACTGAGCCCAGCATTGCCACGCTCCAAAAACTGCACACTGCCATCTTCGGTGTCGTAGTCGAGCAGGTTGCCGCCAAAGAGGCCATAGACATGACTACCACTGATGACGCATTGCTGGGCGTTGTGGTAAGCGAGATGAGTGGTCCACAGACTTTGCGCCTGCGCCGTCAGCGAGAGGCACAGGAGCAGGAGAGGGAGAAGATAATAGCGCATAAAAGTCTTGGTGTAGGGTAAACAGGGAAAGAAAGGAGCGCAAGTCAGCACGGCTGACGCAGCAAGAAGTCGGAAAGCGCAGCCACGGCGCGGGCACGGTGGCTGATGCGATTTTTAACCTCCACGCCCAGCTCGGCGAAAGTCTTACCCTCGCCCTCGGTAGGCGCGAAGATAGGGTCGTAGCCAAAGCCTTCGCTGCCGCGTAGTGCCGTCACGATGTCGCCCTCAACTTTTCCCTCGAAAAGGTATTCTTTGCCGTCGAGGATGAGGGCGATAGCGGTGCGAAACTGTGCGTGGCGGTCGGCTTTGTCTTGCAGTTCGGCCAGGAGTTTCGCATTGTTGGCCTCGGGGTCGTGGCGGTCGGGAAAAGCATAGCGGGCCGTATGCACTCCGGGACGGCCACCGAGAGCCCGCACTTCCAGCCCGGTATCGTCAGCAAAGACATCGCAGTGGTAGCGGTCGTAGATATAGCGCGCCTTTTGCAGCGCGTTGCCTTCAAGGGTATCAGCGGTCTCTGGGATGTCGTCGTGACAGCCCAGTTCGTCGAGGGAGATGATATGTAGCCTATCGCCCACCATAGCGCGTATCTCGGAGAGTTTATGGGCATTGTTGGTGGCTATGACAAGTGTTCTCATGGCTTTGGCGTTGTTTCCTTTACGTTTTCCTTTTTCTCGGCCTTGACTTTGAACTGATCAAAGCCTTCGCCAAAGACACCGATGACCTTGCTCTGCGTGACGAAGGCTGCGGGGTCGATGGCGTTGATAATGCGGAAGATGATGCCGCTCTCGCGCTTCTTGGCCATTACGACGAGCACCTTACGCTCCGTCTTGGTGTACCAGCCTTGACCAGAGAGGACGGTAACGCCACGGTGCAGGCGGGTAATCTCTTCGGCAATGGCCTCATACTCCTTGGAGAAGATGAAGAACTGCACCGACTGACGGCCTCTATCGACGACAAAATCGACCATGAGGCTACAGATGATGAGGGTGCAGAAACCATAGAGCAGGTTGCTGATGGTGAAGCCGGGAATGAGCAGTGAACTGCTGATGATACAGAAGTCGCAGAGCATGATAATCTGTCCCAGCGAGACATCCTTGTACTTATTGATAATCGCCGCTACGATGTCCGTGCCTCCGGTGCTACCGTTGTTGAGAAAGACGAAGCCGATACTCATGCCCTGTACTGCAGAGCCTATGATGCACGACATGAAGGCATCGTCCACCAACTGCGGCAAGCCTTGCGGACTGCGCAGGAGTTCGCTATGCTGCGCCGCATAATAGAGCATCCCTTCGCGTGCCACGCCGAGGAGGAAGGTCAGCATAAAGACGGCATAGATGGTCTTGACGCAAAACTTCCAGCCCAAGGTCTTGACAGCCGCCACGAGCAGAAGGCCGTTGATGATGAAGAACGACCACTGTACGGGGAAGCCCGTTGCAAAGAAGATGACCGAGCCAACACCCGTCACACCGCCCGAGGGTATCTGATGCGGCAGGAGAAAACAGGTGAAGCCAGAGGCGTAGCCTATGAGGCCGAGGGTAATGATGACATAGTCCCTAACCTCACGATAGACATGGTGTGCGTTGCCTAACATAGATTACTTTTTGAGTACGATGTTTACAATGCGGCCAGGGACGGCAATCACCTTGACCACTTTGAAGCCTTCGGTATATTTGGCTGTCTGCTCAGCAGCGAGAGCGATGTCCTGCATCTGCTGTGCGGTGGCATCGGCAGGGAAGTCGAGCGTGAAGCGTGTCTTACCGTTGAACTGCACACCCACAGTGACGCTATCGGCCACGAGATATTGCTCGTCGCACTTAGGCCACTGCGCATCGCAGATGCTATCGGTGTGCCCCATGCGGTGCCAGAGTTCTTCGGCGATGTGCGGTGCAAACGGCGCGAGCAAGACAGCCAAGGGCTCGAGCACAGCGCGGCTGACGCACTTCTGCTGTTGCAGTTCGCCGACGGCAATCATAAAGGCAGGCACACTGGTGTTGTAACTAAACGCTTCAATGTCTTCCGTCACCTTCTTGATGAGTTTGTGCAGCGTAGTGAGACTCTCCTTCTTGGGGGCATCGTCGCTAATGGCGAAAGTGTCGCCCGAGAAATAGAGGTTCCACAACTTTTTAAGGAAACGGTAACAGCCGTCAATGCCGTTGCTGTCCCAAGGCTTCGACTGGCTAATAGGGCCGAGGAACATCTCGTAGAGGCGCAAGGTGTCGGCACCATACTTCTCGACGATAAGGTCGGGATTGACTACGTTGTACATCGACTTACTCATCTTCTCCACAGCCCAACCGCAGACATACTTGCCGTCTTCGAGGATAAACTCCGCGTCCTTATACTCTGGACGCCACTGGCGGAAGGCTTCCACATCGAGCACATCGCCACTGACTATATTGACATCTACATGGATGGGCGTCGTGTCATACTGCTGCTTCAGACCAAGGCTAACGAAGGTATTGGTGTCCTTGATGCGATAGACAAAGTTGGAACGTCCCTGTATCATACCTTGATTGACAAGTTTACGGAAGGGCTCGTCGCTATGGCTCACGCCGAGGTCGTAGAGGAACTTATCCCAGAAACGGCTGTAAATGAGGTGTCCCGTAGCGTGTTCACTGCCGCCAACATAGAGATCGACACTCTGCCAGTAAGCCGCTGCATCGCTACCTATCAAGGCTGCATCGTTGTGCGGATCCATGTAGCGCAGATAGTAGGCCGAAGAGCCTGCGAAGCCGGGCATCGTACTGAGTTCTAATGGGAAGACGCTCTGGTGGTCGATAAGCGTATTGCTCACCACCTTGTTGGTCTTGGTATCCCAAGCCCAGCACTCGGCGTTGCCAAGTGGCGGCTCTCCGCTCTCGGTAGGCAGGAACTTGCTCACCTCGGGCAGCAGCAGCGGCAGGCAGGTCTCGGGTATCATGTGCGGCATACCGTCCTTATAATAGACTGGGAAAGGCTCGCCCCAATAGCGCTGGCGCGAGAAGATGGCATCGCGGAGGCGATAGTTCACTTTCACGCGTCCCATGTGGTGTGCCTCGACGAAGGCTTTGGTGCGGGCGATAGCCTCCTTAATAGTAAGGCCGTTGAGCGTAAAGCCGTCCAAGGTTTGCTTACCCGCTGCGGGTGAGTTCATAACGATGCCTTCCTTGGCATCAAAACTCTGCTCGCTGACATCAGCCCCTTCGACAAGGGGAATAATAGGCAGGCCGAAATGTTTGGCGAAGGCATAGTCGCGGCTATCGTGCGCTGGCACAGCCATGATGGCACCTGTGCCATAGCCAGAGAGCACATAATCGCTTATCCACACAGGGATGGCATCGCCCGTGAAGGGATTGACGGCATAAGCACCCGAGAACACACCCGTCACGCGACGGTCGGCAATGCGTTCGCGCTCGGTGCGCTTCTTGGTGGCTTCGAGATAGGCATCTACGGCGGCTTTCTGCTCGGGGGTAGTCAGCGTGGCCACCAGTTCGCTCTCAGGGGCCAACACCATGAAGGTAACGCCGAAGATGGTATCGGCGCGAGTGGTGAAGATGGTGAATTTCACGTCGCTGTCCTTGACGCTAAACTGCATCTCCGTACCTTCGCTGCGGCCTATCCAGTTGCGTTGCGTCTCCTTGATGCTGTCACTCCAGTCGATGGTGTCCAGTCCGTCGAGCAGACGCTGGGCATAGGCACTGACGCGCAGACACCACTGCTTCATGCGCTTCTGCACCACGGGATAGCCACCGCGCTCACTGACACCATCTACGACTTCATCGTTGGCGAGCACCGTGCCGAGTTTGGGACACCAATTGACCATCGTCTCGCCGAGATAGGCCAAGCGATAGTTCATCAGCACCTGCTGCTGCTCGGTCTCGCTCATGGCGCGCCACTGCTCGGCGGTCAGGTCGAGCGACTCGCTCTCAGCCACATGCAGACCTGCCGTACCCTGTGCTTCGAGATGGCGCACGAGGTCAGCGATAGGCTTTGCCTTGCCAGCGTCGTAGCAGTAGTAACTGCCAAACATCTGCTCGAAAGTCCACTGCGTCCAGTGGTAATACTGCGGGTCGCAGGTGCGCACTTCTCGGCTCCAATCGAAGGAGAAACCTATCTTGTCGAGTTGCTCACGATAGCGGGCGATGTTCTTCTCCGTCGTAACGGCAGGGTGCTGCCCCGTCTGTATGGCATACTGCTCGGCAGGCAGACCGTAGGCATCGTAGCCCATTGGGTTGAGGACATTGTAGCCTTGCAGACGCTTGTAGCGGGCATAGATGTCGCTGGCGATATAGCCTAACGGATGCCCCACATGTAAGCCCGCTCCCGAGGGATAGGGGAACATGTTGAGGACATAATACTTGGGCTTGTCTTCGCGTGCCGTCACGCGGTAAGTGCCTTGCGCTGCCCATGCCTTACGCTGACGGGCTTCTATCTCTTGGTGGTTGTATTCCATGATGTAATAGGTGGTAGTTGGTGGTTTTGTCGTCGCTGATAGGAGGAGGTTATTCGCGCCCTGCACGTTTACGGGCGAGGTGGTCGAGGATGACCTTGCGCATACGCATGGACTTGGGCGTGACCTCTACATACTCGTCTTCCTTGATATACTCCAACGCCTCCTCGAGCGAGAAGATGGTGGGCGGTATGATGTGCGCCTTCTCGTCCGTACCGCTGGCGCGGACATTGGTAAGCTGCTTGGCCTTGGTGACATTGATGACAAGGTCGATGTCGTGGACATGCTCGCCCACCACTTGGCCCGCATAGACCTCATCTTGCGGCGAGATGAAGAACTTGCCGCGGTCTTGCAGGTGGTCGATGGCATAAGCAAAGGCAGTACCACTCTCAAGGGCTATCATCGAGCCATTGACACGGCGCGTGATGTCGCCCTTGTAGGGCTGATATTCCTTGTAGCGGTGGGCCATGATGGCTTCGCCCTGTGAAGCAGTGAGGACATTGGTGCGCAGACCGATGATGCCGCGCGAGGGGATAAGGAACTCTATATCAACGCGGTCGCCAAGGGACTGCATGGAGGTCATCTCACCCTTGCGGCGCGTCACCATATCTATCATTTTGGAGGCGAACTCCTCGGGCACGTTGATGGTCAGCTCCTCGATAGGTTCACAGCGCTGGCCGTCGATATCGCGGTAGATGACCTGCGGCTGGCCGACCTGCAACTCATAGCCCTCGCGACGCATGGTCTCGATGAGGACGGAGAGGTGCAACACGCCACGGCCGCTGACGATCCACTTATCGGTGCTTGCGCCTTGCTCTACACGCAGGGCAAGGTCTTTCTGCAACTCGCGTTGCAAGCGGTCGTTGATGTGGCGCGAAGTGCAGAACTTGCCTTCCTTACCAAAAAGGGGCGAGTCGTTGATGGTGAAGAGCATAGACATGGTAGGCTCGTCAATGGCGATGGTGGGAAGCGCTTCGGGGGCTTCAAAGTCGCAGATGGTGTCACCGATTTCAAACGCACTCAATCCGATGACGGCGCAGATGTCACCACTGCTTACCGCGTCGGTGTCCTGGCGTCCAAGTCCCGTAAAAGTGCAGAGCTCCTTAATCTTGGTCTTCTCCATCGTGCCATCGCGGTGGGCGATGGTGATATTCATGCCCTTGCGGATGGTGCCGCGATGCACACGCCCGACGGCAATACGTCCCGTATAGGTGCTGTAATCGAGAGAGGTGATAAGCATCTGCGGCGTGCCCTCGAGCTGCTTGGGAGCAGGGATGACCTCCACGATTTTGTCGAGGAGATAGTCGATGTTGTCGGTCGGGTGCTGATAGTCTTCGCCCATCCAGCCTTGCTTGGCACTGCCGTAGATGACGGGAAAGTTCAGCTGCTCCTCGGTAGCATCGAGGTCGCACATAAGGTCGAATACCATCTCATAGACTTCCTCGGGACGGCAGTTGGGCTTATCGACCTTATTGACCACGACGATGGGCTTCAAGCCTATTTGGAGGGCTTTTTGCAGCACGAAGCGGGTCTGCGGCACCGGGCCTTCGAAGGCATCGACAAGCAGGATGCAGCCGTCGGCCATATTGAGCACACGCTCCACTTCGCCGCCGAAGTCGCTATGCCCCGGCGTGTCGATGATGTTGATTTTCGTGCCTTTCCAGTTGATACTGACATTCTTGGAGAGAATGGTGATGCCGCGCTCGCGTTCGAGATCATTGTTGTCGAGGATGAGCTCGCCTTGCGGCTGATTTTGGCGGAACAGGTTACCCGCCATTAGCATCTTATCGACGATGGTGGTCTTGCCATGATCGACGTGTGCTATGATGGCTATGTTGCGGATGTCTTGCATTGCAATATGTTTTCTATTAACAATCTGCAAAGATACGGCGAAATAGCGGAATGCCCAAACTTTGCGGGCAAAAAGTGCAGCGCAGCCCCGATATTATCCACCACGCATACAACGAGAGGAGGACACACCCCGCGTGGGTATGTCCTCCTCGATGTTAATGTGTCAGAGAGTCGAGGCTCTCATGCGTGTGTCTTACTTGCGGAGCACCTTGATGCCCTTGCCTACGACTACACCCTTGGCGTTGGCATTAGCGCGTACACCGTTGAGGTTGTAGAGTTCGGCATTGCCGTCAAGCAGCAGACCGTTGATGCCGTCAGCCTTCTCTACGGTGAAGGTGATGACAATCTCGTCGTTGCAACGTGCACCTGCATAGATACCCTTGTTGGCATCAGCAGCGTTGTACTTTTCGTTCCAGATGGTCTCTGCGGGGATGGTCAGGGTGTAAGTGCCAGCAGCGAGTGCTTCGTCGAAAGCAACGGTGATGGTGCCTGCAACATCGGTTGCAACCTCCATGTAGGTGTTGCCAGCGGATACACCGTCCTTGGTGAGGACAGCGGCAGCAGCGTTGGTGATTTCGCCGATGTTGCCGTCAAAGACGAGCGTAGCCTCCGTGATGTTCTGTACGGTAGCGCCGTTGGCAGGCGTGCTGCTCTTCAGAGCGAAGGTCTTGTACTCGGGCAGGGGCACGTCGAGCGTGAAGGAGAAGCTGTAAGCCTTGGCCACCTTGGTGTCGTCAGCGCGGTTGGCCACTGCGCCCTCGGCGAGGGTCACGGTGTAAGTACCGCTGGCAAGGTTCTCCAAGCCTACGAAGCCTACGATAATCTTCTTGAAGTCAGCACCCTTACCAGTGGGCGACATGATGCTTGCGCTAACGCCATCGATGGTCTGACCCTTGGCGTCGGTGAACGTAACGAGCGTCTTGTCAGCCACCTTAACCTCGGTGTTGTAGGTGAGTTCAACGCTCATGAGCGTAGCAACGGCTTCTTCGGGTACGTTGTTGGCAACGACCTCGGGAGTCAGAGCAACAGGAGCCTCGAGCTGGAAGAACTTCCAGACGGAAGACTTCTGGTTGTTCATAGAGTTCTCACCATAGATGACGCCATTGGGCTCACCATTATCGTCCATGATAGTAGCATAGGGGAAGTAGGAATCACCACTGCCAATCCAGCCGGGGAGATAGCAAGGTTTGCCATCGGCAATGGCGTAGCCATCAATATAGCCAGGTTTCGTCCAATCATAGTAGGAGTTGGTGGGGAAGGTGTAGGCGTGAGCCTGTGCGAGGTCGCCAAAGTCAGGAGCATGGCGAGGAGCCCACTCGGTGTAGCCGCCCTGTGCGTCGGTGTGACCGAAGCCCGTGCAGTTGTAGTGGTGTACACCGCCGAGGTACTTGCCCGTAGCAGCGTGCTTGATGTAGAGGTTGTCGCCGTTGGCTTCAATCTCCCATACGAAGTTGTCGGCCTTGCTCTCGTCGAACTGAACAGCCTTCACTTCGCCATCAACGTATGCCATGTAGTAGCCAGCGTAGCCACCATTGGCGATGTAGCCTTGGAAGCCAGCAGCAGGTGCTACCTGATAAGTGCCTTCTACGTATTCAGCAATCTTGGTGAGCGCGCTCTTAATAGCACTGGCAAAGTTGCTGTAATCGTCATAGAACTGGTTGAGGTTCTGTGCAGCAGCGACAGCGTCGTCAAGTTCCTTGAGGAGAGCCTCGGGATACTTCGTGCGGTCGATAGCAGCATCAGTTACGGCTTGGAGCGCGCTTTCGAGTTCGCTCTTGCTCCACTTGTTGTTGCTGTAAGTGCTGAGTTCTTCGCCGTTCTTATCCAGGATAAACCAAGCAGCGGTAATGTCATTGAAAAGGATACCTTCGGTGAGGGTGTATTCGCACGCTGCATCGCTGATAGTACCATCGGCAGCGACATACTTACCACCAGAAAGGAGTTGATAGCAGCCCGTCTCGGTCTGGTGGAGAGAGAACTCTGCAACAGAACTATAAGAGTCGTACTCGTAGTTGGGGTCAGCCACGGCCTTGTCGCCGCTTACAGTAACGAAGTACTGGGGCTTGTTGTTCTCGTCGAGCGAAGCAATGAAGACGTCCTTGTCGGAGGGGTTGTAAGCATCAACGGCAGCGAACGTCCAAATGTAGTAAGCACTGTCGGTAAGACCCGAAGTAGTCAAGTAGCCGTAGTAGTCATGAGGAGAGTTCCATTCGCTCTCGCCATAAGCTTCTGCAGCAGAAGGAGCATCGGTGTCGTAGAGGCAGTAGAGGCCGTCCTGCAACTCTGTGTAGTAAACGTGAGCGGCTGACTCCTCGTTTGACAGTGCAATGCGCCAGTAGGGATAACTATCGTAGCAAGCACCCTTTACAATGT
This sequence comes from Candidatus Equimonas enterica, assembly GCA_018066225.1. Classification (GTDB taxonomy): domain Bacteria; phylum Bacteroidota; class Bacteroidia; order Bacteroidales; family Bacteroidaceae; genus Alloprevotella; species Alloprevotella enterica. The sequence goes on along the minus strand of JAGHRU010000108.1, from coordinate 3,104 downwards.
ACTGACTCGTCTTGACGTTCTTGATGACGAATCCATCTACATCACGATTTTCGGTGGAGTAGTCGCCATAAGAACCAGCTCTAAACTTCGCATTTACGTTCTTGGCGGTCAGCGTCCACTGGTAAGCGGTCTTGTCGGCTGCATCGTCGAAAGCAACCATACCGAGCGTACCATCAGCGTTGGGAGCGAGGTAAATCTTCTCGCCAGTCCAGTCGGTGGCATAGATGTAGAAGTTGCCTTCCTTGAGGCCTTCCGGCTTTTCCTCCTCTACTTCGCCATCTACATAGACAATGACTTTCTCGAGATAGGTGTCCTCATTTTCATCAGCCACGAAAGTCAGGTTGGTGGCTTCACCCGTCCAAGTGGCCAAAGTGTTGCCAGCGTCCATAGAACCTTTCCCGTTGGCTTCAGTGTAATTGTTCAAATAGAATTGTCCTGCGTACCAATCCAAAGTACTGCGGTACATCTCCACCTTCACAATGGTATTTGCACTCGACACTTTAAGAGCGAACTGCCCGTCAGCCTCATTGCCATATACGTTGGCAGCGGCATAGTCTGGCCCATAAGCAAAGTTATTCGCATAACAAGTCAGCGTAACACCACTTTTGGTCTGAGTATATGGACCATCAGATACACCCGGGTCGTAGAAGGTGAACTCTACCGGAGTCTGGGCCCATGCACTACTACCAAGAGCAAACATCACCATCAAGAATAGCGATGTTAGCCATGTTTTAGTAAATTTGTACATAAAGTTTTATAAATTAAGTGAATAAATAGGTTTGCCTTATTTTCAGCACTGCAAATTTAACACTTTATAAGCAAATGACCAAAGACTTGGCAAGAAAATTTCACCCTCTCCGCGATTTTAACATTTCGCCCTTATGCAACCGCAAGGCACTCGCCGCACTGCGTCGAAACGACGAGGGCAGAGCGTCAATACGACGAGGGCAGACAAGAGAAACGCTCTGGGCAGACCGTTTGCACGATCTGCCCAGAGCGTTTCGTCGGCTTGTAACAGGCTGATTATCAGTCTGCCTCGCGTTGGCTACGCAGGATGTAACTAACGGGGTACCAAACGGCTAAATAACCCACAAAAATTACCGTGGCAAAGACCACGAGGATATCTACAAGGTGAACGCTGACGGGATAGGTGTCGATGATGAAACTGCCTGTGCTGCCCAACTGGATAAGGCCGAAATGCTGCTGCAAGAGGCAGAGCCCAACGCCGACGACGATGCCGACCACCGCACCCAGCAGGCTTATCATGCGCCCTTCGGCGAGAAAGACGCGGCGCAAGGCGTTGTCGCTCATGCCCATATAGCGCAAGGTGCGGATGTCAGCCTGCTTCTCGATGATGAGCATCGAGAGCGCAGAGATGATGTTGAAGCAAGCCACCAAGACGATGAAGGTAAGGAAGATGTAGGCGATGAGTTTCTCGATGCTCATGATACTGAATATGTCGTCCTGCTGCTCGAGGCGGTCTTTCACCGTGAAGCGCTCGCCCGCTATCTGGCGCAGCGCAGCCTTGGCCTCTGCTTCATCGGCCTCGGGACGCAGGCGCACCTCCAAGGCCGTAGCCAGTCCTTCTTTCTCGAAGAGACGGCGGGCAAAGTCGATGGAGGTCAAGATGAGGTGATCATCGTACTTACGCTGCGACACGCTGAATACCAGCCCCGCGCTCTGCAAGTCTTCCACCGAGAAACTCTCAATGGGGTTGGCGAGGTTGATGCGCTCACCGCCACGCGGCGCGCAGACCTGCAAGGTGCCGTAGTCGGGGCCACCCATCTGTTGCGCCAGCCCGATGCCGGGGATGCCGTAGCAAAGCCCTGCATTTTCGAGGCAGAACGTGCCTTGGCCATAGAGCACACTGTCGATGGCCGTCACGCGCTGGTAGTGGTCATCGACGCCCTTTATCTGCACGACGAGAGGATGGCCCTGAAAGAGTATCAACGCCTCGTCGCTAACAACCTCAGCAGTGGCCGCCACAGCGGGATGCTGACGCAGACGCTCGACGACAGCATCGTCGGTGGAGAAATACTTGCCGCGCGCAGGCTGCACGAGGATTTGCGGATCGATGTGACTATACAGGCTACCCAGCAGGTCGTGGAAGCCGTTGAAGACGCTCAGCGTGCACACCATGGCCATCGTGGCGAGGGCGATGCCCCCCACAGCAATGGCCGAGATGATATTGATAACCCCCAAGCGTTTCTTGCTAAAAAGGTAGCGGCGCGCAATGTAGAAGGAGATGGACACGGTCAAAAGAGGCGTTGAGGTTACTGCCGGAGCAACTGGTCGATGTGGTCGATATAGTCCAGAGAGTCATCGACGAAGAACCTAAGCTCGGGGATGATGCGCAGTTGATGGCGCACACGGGTGCCGAGCTCATAGCGCAGGCTGGCAACATTCTGCGTGATGTTGCCGATGATTTCTTCGCCACGCTCCGAGGGGAAGACGCTCAGATAGACGCGGCAGATGCTCATGTCTGGGCTGATGCGCACGGCACTCACCGAGACGAGTACGCCCGGCATGGCCTTGGTTTGCTTTTGGAAGATATCGCTGAGTTCCTTCTGTATGAGGCGTGCGATTTTCTGTTGTCGTGTTGTTTCCATATTCGGTATAGGTTATTCTGCTATTTTTCTGATGAGGGTGAGCCCGTCGCGCAAGGGGATGATGAGCGACTCCACCCGCGCATCGGCTGCCACCATGTCGTTGAACTGGCGAATGGCCGTGGTCTGTGCGTCGTGGCGCGAGGGGTCGCAGACAAAGCCGTTCCACAGCGTGTTGTCGGCCAGCATGACTGCGCCGCGACGCATCAGCGGCAGCAGGAGATGGTAGTAGGTCGCATAGTCGCGCTTGTTGGCATCGACGAAGGCAAAGTCTATGGGCGGTAGCGCCATCTCGGGCAGCAGACTGACGACATCGCCAAGGATGAAATCCACCTTATCCGCCCATGGGCTTTCGTCTATCCAGCGGCGCGTGAAAGCCTCCTGCTCATCATTGATTTCAAAGGTATAGAGATGGGCATCGTCCTGCTCCAAGGCCGACGCCATAGCGAGGGCTGCATAGCCGGAGAAAGTGCCTATCTCGACCACGGTCGTGGGGCG
>JAGHRU010000179.1 GCA_018066225.1 Candidatus Equimonas enterica | reverse complement strand
GAGAGCATTGCGCTTCACGCCATTGAGGCCGTAAACGGACTGTATGTCTTGGCTGGTCGCAGCGTTGATGCCCGTTGTCGTGTTTTGATCGTCGATGACGATGCTCAGAGACGATACATCTGGTGCCCCACCCAAGATTTCACCCGTCAGGTCGAGATAAGAACGGAACGGATAGACATTAGAGCTTGCAGTCGTTTTCGTAAACTTATCACCCGTGCTATTGACCTTGAAGTAGCCTTCGCCAATTGTTTTGGTCTCATAAGAGCCAGACATAGCACCTGTGATGATAGTATTACGAATCTCGGTATTCTCAAAGGTTACCGTCCAAGTCTCTCCCGCTGTGGTCTGCATAAGGAAGCCCTGTCCAGCAGAGATGTAGTCTTGTATCTCAAAGTAAACATTAGCCTTATTCTCGTCAGAATAACGATACTGCAAGAAAGTAGCACCCGAAGGAGCATTGTCGGTCGTTACATCGAAAGGTACGCAGACGCTATTGTAAAGCGTGAGATCCTTACGCGTGTAGTTACCAGCAACGGCATAGAAGGACACTGGTGAGTACCAGAAGTCGGCCATATCGTCGATGATGAAGTTCTCACATTCGTAGTAGTGGCCGCCCTTACCAACGGTATAGTCAAGGATGACATTGTGCAGTTCTGCGACGTCTTCGGCATTGGTAGATTCTGTCACAGCCATTGCATTGGGGTAGGTCTGCTGGGCAGTGAGGAACTCGGAAATCGTCATGTCCTTCTTATCTGCTTTGTTTTCGAAGCCATAGACATGTAGGACGACATTCTTCTCCTCAACGGAGTACATACCTTGAGCATCTTTCTCCGTAACAGGCTGGAAGCCCGTAGCGCAGTACTCGGATGCAACAACCTCAGAGAAGGAGCCGCCAGAGATGGCGATGTCGCCCTGTGTGTAACCTGTGTCAGTAGAGATAGTGCCGTTCACAGTACCATTGGTGATGACGAGTTTACCACCTGCAGCCTCAATGTTGCCATTGATGGTAACCTGTGCGTCGTCAATAGTAACGGTAGGAACGGGGTAGGTGTCAAACTTACATGCATCGAAGGCCTTGTCGCCCGTAGCAGCAGTGATGGTAGTAGCACCCGTGTAGTGCACTTCGCCGCTGTTGTTGGAGAGGACATAGCGGGTAGCAGCACCATTGCGAGCAACATTGGTGCCGTCGATGGTCATACTATCAAGCGTAAGGTCAGCATAGTTTTGGATAAGCATAGCGACACCCTTCAATTCGGTCGAGCCCGTAGTCCAAGTGCGATTCTTGTTTTCTTCATCGCAGTTGATAGTACCATTCTTAAAGGTAATATTGGAGCCCTTCAAGAGTTGGAAACCACAGGTCTTCGTGTTGGCAGAGCCAGCACCGTCACCACCGAAGGTGTAGGTGTGGCCATCAAAGTCAATGATGAAGTTCTTGCCGCTCTCGACGGAGATGCCGTTAGCACCCGTGACATCGGCAATCATCTTGATAGTCTCACCATCCTTAACGGCGGCGATGGCCTCGGCAAGGGTTTCAAATTTGGCTTCACCAATCTGAGCGACAAGTGTTGTCTCCTCCATACTCTTGGTCAGATAGTTGTAGAAACTAAATTTCGAAGCGGAAAGTTGGATGTACTTCTCGCCATTGTCAGCCTGTTGGATGGGGAATACACCGAGGTATTCCTTGGGGCTGTCGGGGTCGGCATAGGCCTTGCCATTCAGATCATAAAGCACAGCCTGATGCCATACCTTGGCGCAATCGTCTTGAATATCCTTCTGCACTGCGAGGCGGAAGGTGATAGGTGCAGTGATATCTTCGTTTCGTACTATTTCCGTCTTCGTCACACCACCTTCTTCATAGACATAAACAGGCTTAACCTCAAAGGTAGCACCCTTAACGGTTGTCGAGGTGATAGTGGTTTGTTCGGTAATCGTTTCAGCAGAAACAACAGCAGAAGTAAGTTCCACTTTGAGACGGCGCTCGCTCTCATCTTGCGTTTCGCTGACAGGAACGGCGTTGTTGATGTTCGTCTCTTCAGCCGTCATATTGTTGACGCTGCTGTTTTGAGTGAGCGCAGCAATGACAGCAGCAGTAACTTCTTGTTGCTTTTCTTCGGGAATTTCAGTCTGCTGTTCGTCGTCTTGCGTTATTTCAAGCGTCTCTTCCTCTACCTCGGGCATAATAATCTGCTCCTTTAAGCCTACTGTATAAGGATATTCATCCTTGGTAGCCTCATCGGTGTTGTAAATAGCCTCGTAGCGAGGGTCAATACTATAAGACCAATAGCAACCGTAGGTTACTTGGTTATACTCAAACGTATAGTCTTTATATACACCGCCAGAAATAAAGCCAGTAGAAGCATTATCGCCATAAGCATAAATGTCACCGCTGAACTTACCGCCCGTTACACTGAGGTGAGAAGGTTTCGCTTGCTTGATATTAATTTCACCTTTGTAAGTACCCCCCGTGATGGTCATGTTGGCACCATAACTAAAGATGTAGCCGTCGAAAGTACCACCGCTGAGATTGTACTGAACTGCGTCAAACACATCACCGTAAGTATAATCGTAGAAAGCGTAGGTACCTTTGAGAGTACCACCCGTCACATTGAGCGCAGCCTTCTTGGCTTGACCGCCGCCCGGCAGTTGAATCCAAATAGCAGCATCGCCGCCTTCGATAGTACCGCCATTGACATTGACGGTATTGTCCATCGTTGTGCTGTTGCAGAACTGGCGAACAGCCGTACCAGTGTCCTTATGGATATAGCCACCATTAACAGTAAGCGTAGCAGCGGATGAACTGGAATTGTTATCAATAGGATAGCAGATGCTACCAGCAGCAGTTTCGTAGATTTCACCGCCATTGATGGTAAGGTTGCCTCTATTGGTAATTACATTGGTAGCGTAGTTATTCTTCGGATTGCTCCACCATTCACCGACTGCCGTGCCGTCCTGTACGGCATTAGTCATCTTACCAGTGGAAGGATTGGAAGAGTCAGTGATGGTCAGCGTACCATAATTGGTAATAATCTGCGATGCATTGTTTTCATTGACGAGGTTGCTGACGGTCTTACCATTGAGGTCGAGGACGATGTTCTGACCTTTTACTACGGTCACGCCTGCATTGCCAACGATGGCTTCATTGGCAATCATCGTGATGGTAGTCGGCTCAGTGCCGTCAGTAGGAACGGCAGCGATGGCATCGGCAAGAGAAGTATATTCGGTCGTGTCAATCTTGGCAACGGGAACACTCTTCTTGCCGATCGTCAAGGATAGGCTTCCTTGGTAGCCTCGTCGGTGTTGGCTATCACTTCGTAGCCCTCGGCAGGGTAGCTATGGAGGTCATACACCGTGCCATCATCAGGATCGGTGTACTTATCATACTTATAAAGACCACCAGTGATAGCAGGGTTGCTGGCAATGAGTACATAGTCGTTGAACTTACCACCAGTGATATTAACTGCGATATTACTGGACTTATTGCTCTCCCAGTTGGCAACACAAGCGTTGTACTCGTCGGCTATGGACTCAAACTCACCACCATTGATATTCAGCGTACCTACCTTTGTAGCACCACTTGCATTGCTTACGCTTACAGCATAGTAGTTGCCTGCAAAATAGCCATCATTGATGGTGAGGGTGTTGGCTGCAGTAGTGCTGTTGCAGAACATACGGACGGCCGAATTACCAGCAGAGATAAACGTACCACCATTGATAGTAGCGATGGCAGGAACACCATTGGAGTTGTTATCCAAAGCGTAGGTAATACCGCTATCTTGGGTGTTGTCGAAGGTACCATTCTCAATGGTAAGGGTACCCAAGTTAGAAATAAGATTGGTAACGTAGTTGTAGGTAGGCCAATCACCAGCAATAGTACCATCGGTGAGGGCGTTGGTCATAGTGCCGTTACCCGTGATGGTCAGCGTACCATAATTGGTAATAATCTGCGATGCCTTGCTTTCATTGACGAGGTTGCTGACGGTCTTACCATTGAGGTCGAGGACGATGTTCTGACCTTTTACTACGGTCACGCCTGCATTGCCAACGATGGCTTCATCGGCAATCATCGTGAAGGTAGTCGGCTCAGTGCCGTCAGTAGGAACGGCAGCGATGGCATCGGCAAGAGAAGTATATTCGGTCGTGTCAATCTTGGCAACGTTCACAGCAGGGAACGTATATTTGGTCGTGCCAATAAGAATCTTCACATTCTCGTTGTTGGGGTCATACATACAGAGATCAACGCTGAAAGTATGTCCTGCAAGTTTAGACATATTCTTGCCTGTGATGCCACAATTAAACTGGAATACATCCATCATCATATATTCGTATGTAAAACTCATGCCGACAGAACCCAGCAAACGCATAGGAGTGTTGCCTGTCAAATTAGCAGAAAGACCGTCAATCCAACTGATATTACCATATTGGCCACCAATCGAGAAGTCTTCGGCTGTCATATCCGCATCAAACGACACTTCAAAGTCGGCATTCCAATTGGAAAAATTGCCAACCTGGTTGAGAACCTCTTGTGCCCTTTTCTGCTGTCCTGTGGTAAGAGCAGAGGGGTCTGAATTATAAGCCACAGCAAGGGCTTCATCACCATTTTCGGGGTTGAAGGCGTGGAACGTGTAAGAAGAGGTCATCGTTTCGGGGGCATCAATAACGCAAGGCGTCACCCAAGCCTGAGGATAGCGGTCGTAAGCGAAAAGAAGTTCGATAACACCACTTCCAGCTTTTTGTGCAGCAGCCACAGCAGATTCAAGAGAAGCGTATTCGGTGTCGCCAATCTTGGCAACATTAGCAAGTATAGTCGGCGTGGGAAGGGTAATTCCCATTTCTTCGGGAGAATTAAAAACAGGAACCGATGCACCGCCTTCGGAGTATTTTACAATATCATCCTTTGTCTCGCCATTCACCTTGTTGCCAGAAACATACTGCTTGGCTTGGGAAGCAACTGAAGCGGGATTTGAATTGTAGACATCTCCACCTTTCCATCCTGAAGGAAGGGGGGTGGGATTCGTAAATTCACAAACAACAACGGCTACACTTGCGGATGCACCTTGATTGTACAACTTGATAAAACTCTTCGTACCAGCAGACGCTGCAAGGAATTTACATCCTTTGAAAATCTGGGTGCCGCCATAGTTCCAAGTGGTGTACTCCATGTTTTGTGGATTAGAAGTAAATGTACAATTCAAGAAATCCACATCATTGTATGTACTTATAACGCCATCAAATACGACATTTTCGTACTTGATCTTTTTCGCGTGATACATACCTTCCGTGTACCATATTCCACTGGTCAAAGTGTGACGAATCTGCATCTTCAGATTCAAGAACGTGATGTCAGCATTCTGAATACCTCCTTTGGCCCCATCACCCATATTAAGGGTTTCAGTGCCAGCAGAGCCTGCAATGACGACATGCTTACCATTACATGGGGTAAACACAACCGCTGAAGCATCGGCATCGGCAAGGAGATAGATGACATCTCCATCTTGCACGGCAGACAATGCATCAGCAAAGGTCGCATACTCAGTCGTGCCAATCTTGGCAACATTCTGAGCCCACGCGCTGCTGGCTATCAAAGCCAACAACGAAAGACATAGCGTCTTTAGAAATGTTTTGTGCATAATGTTATTTGTTAATAGTTAGATAATTGTTTCGCCCCATCACTGCAAGACATCGTGGCGACGACATCTTCTGGTGGCTATAACCCGCCCTCACCTTACCTCCATACAGAAGGTACGGTGTGGACATTTGATAGGTCTGGGCTCTCACAAATGCAGGATGGAGTTTCTCATCTCTGCATAGTGGGAATCTTTCGCGCTATGATATCTATGCAACGACAACAGCATACAATATGCAATTACCGCTTTCGCGTGCAAAATTATATAAAATCTTGATTTTACCCCCCCCCGAATGAGTTAATTTATGTTAAGGATGCAAAATAAATGATTTCACATACTGCGTTTGCCATACGGAGATAGCAGAATAAGCCATTCCCGAAGAACACAAAAGCAGATTGACCTATCAATATATACGCGCGCGGGCGAGCGAAAAATCTTGGCGCAAAGCACCGCAAAGCGACAAGGGCAAAGCGGGAAAACGATCAGCGCAGACGAGAAAAACGGTCTGCGCAGATGGTTCGCACGACATGGGGAAGTTCAAAATCCACCTACACGAACAGACATAAGCATAAACGCCAAAAGTCCTTCAACGGAGCGTTGAAGGACTTTTGGCGTGATCTCGTCGGGATTCGAACCCGAGACCCACAGCTTAGAAGGCTGTTGCTCTATCCAGCTGAGCAACGAGACCAGAAAGCTTGGCTTTTGGCGGCGCAAAGTTAGTCAAATAATGCGATACGGGCAAATAAATAGCACAAAAAGTGGCAAAGGGCGGGCACAGAAGGCTGAAAGACTGGCCTACAACTTGATGTCGTCGAAGTTGAGGTCGTTGTTGTAGTCAAAGTCGTCAGCAGCAGTTTCCTCCTCTACCTCGGGTGCAGCGGGTGCATTGTCATCGTCTATCTGCGCCACTGCTTCATCGTAGTTCTCGGGCGTCGGAGCATCCTGCAAGGCCTGCTGAACATCGTCAATAGCCTCCTGCTGCAACTGCTCTCCCATAAACTCAAATTGGAAATTGTCACCTTTGACAGAAGGGTATTGGCAACGCGGGTCAATGTCGTGGCGACTCTTGAGATACTCCACGATGCGGTCATAGCACGCCAAAGCATTCTGCGCCTTGACAAAAGCCGAGAAGCGGGTGTCGGTGTACTTATACTTGCCTGTGCCGGGCACCATCAAAACGCGCTTAAACAACAACGTACAGCGGTACCAGCCATAATGCTCTTCGCAGAGCGCACGCTGTCGCTGCTCCTTGCGCGCATAGGCTTCGTTCTCTTCGTTGGACCTTGGCATCTGCTCAAAGCGGTGCGACTTAAACTCTTCAAGGGTAGAAGCCTGCGTCTTAATCAGTATGAAATAAACACGCGGCCTTACCTTATAGCGCTTGGGATAGGGCATATCACCACCGATATAGCACGCGATGTCGTCGGCAACGTCGGGCGTGATGTTGATTTCCGAGATGCCCCCTAAAAAGTCAAGGAGTTCTTCAATATTGTGCGCAATGGCTTCGTGGTCAAAATATCTTACGTAAATGTTCGGCATGGCTGAATATGTTATACGAATTGTGTAGAAATAAAAAAAGCCGTTATTCTCTAACGGCTCTGGTTAATGTCGTGAGCGGAAAACGAGACTCGAACTCGCGACCCCAACCTTGGCGAGGTTGTGCTCTACCAACTGAGCTATTTCCGCAAGGATAGCGTCCATAGCGTCGTTCGCGAAGCACACCTTTCCAAGGTTGGGGATACGACCCCATAATACTTTGGGGCAAGGTTGTGCTCTACCAACTGAGCTATTTCCGCAAGGATAGCGTCCATAGCGTCGTTCGCGAAGCACACCTTTCCAAGGTTGGGGATACGACCCCATCAAACTTTGGGGCAAGGTTGTGCTC